>CAMMKL010000080.1 GCA_946497265.1 uncultured Clostridia bacterium
AATTACCTTTTTCTGTCCTTACAGGATTCTCTATTTCTCTGTAAGCTATTTAGACCAATATAGCTATACAAAAGTTAACCCGACCGTTTATATGAATCGCTGGGCGCCGATTCCGGTTTATTCTAAGAAGAACGGGCCGGAAAAGAAAGTAGACGGAGAGATCATCGGCTATATCCAGATGAATCAATTTTATACGAGATATCGTACTGGATACACCTATTTCGATCCCAACTATGAAGAAAATGATGGCTACCGGTGGATCTTGGACGGGGACTATGTCCATGCCGTAATCTTCACGGATGCGCAGGGCCGGCAAAGGTGGGGCTTTATCCAGGAAAATGATTTAGCGCCGGAGGATTATAACTATATTGATTCTTCCCTGCCCTTTCAAGAGCCGTTTCACGAGTATAATTTTGACGGCGAAGAATATGTAAAGTCGCATAGGGTTGACGGCGCTGAACCTGATGATGATCCATTCTATATCTTTACGGTGAAAAAACCGGCCAAGTATTTTAATAGCGAGGGCAATTACCTTGGAACCCTGCAGCCGGGAACGTCCCTGCTCACTGATGGAAGTCGCGGCGGGTTAGAAATGGGCTGGTGCATGTGGTTTGACAAGATGCGCCTGGAAGGCGAATTCGCCTATTATGATATCGATCAGCAAAAGCTCACCGGCGCCTATGTCGAACTTGGATATAACGACGGTTCCCTGGGAGAAAGCCGGACGATTTGGTAATCTATTTTAACAGAACGCCTCCTCATACGAGGGGGCGTTCTGGTTGATTAAGGTATGTCGTTTTCTTCGATTTCTTTCCAGCGTTCCCCGTCGGAACTGATGGCAACAAAGGTTGGTATACTGGGGACAGCTAAACCCATCTCATTTTCTCCCCACTTTGTAGCAGATAAATAAATCCAGTCATCCGTTATTTTTCTTATGTGTTTTATATAAACTTCCCTTTCTGTCCCTAAAGAGAGGTCTGAGGGCATTAGGCAGACGGGTTCGGACGGCTCCTCCTGATCGATATGATCTATCAGAAATAGCCTATCATTTTTGATATAATAAATTTTATTCTGGTAACTCTTAATTCGAGGGAGTTCTCCCTGAGCGATTTGCGTGATAAATTGATAGGCGCCGTACTCTCCGATGCGATAAAGTCCATATTGTTGTAATTCGCTGTCGGGTTCTATTTGTCCAACGTAATACTCCTCCGCGCCAACTATGGGATGCAGAATCTTATAAGACGGGGAGTCAGCCTCAGATGACTGCGGGGCCGTGTCCCACCATTTACAGCCCGTTAACAGGATGCAAAGCCCCATACAGAGGATTACTAAGAATTTCCGTTTCATTTTGTCCACTCCTTTTGTGATGCTTTTTGTGCCGGTTTTTTTTATTCCTTCGGTATGTCGATTTCCTGGATTTCTTTCCAGCGTTCCCCGTCGGAGCTGATGGCAACAAAGGTTGGTATACTATTAACAGATAACCCGTACTCATTCACCCCCCTTTTTTTAGCAGACAGATAAATCCAGTCATCCGTTATTTCTTTTATGTGATTTAACTGAAAGTCCTTTTCCTCATTGTAAGTGCGGTCGGTGGGCGTGAGGGAAACGGGTTCGGACGGCTCCTCCTGATCGATATGATCTATCAGAAATAGCCTATTATATTTGATAAAATAAATTTTATCCTGATAGCTCGCGATTATAGGGATCTCCCCCTGAGCGATCTGCGTGATAAATTGATAGGCGCCGTACTCTCCGATGCGATAAAGTCCATATTGTTGTAATTCGCTGTCGGGTTCTATTTGTCCAACGTAATACTCCTCCGCGCCAACTATGGGATGCAGAATCTTATAAGACGGGGAGTCAGCCTCAGATGACTGCGGGGCCGTGTCCCACCATTTACAGCCCGTTAACAGGATGCAAAGCCCCATACAGAGGATTACTAGGAATTTCCGTTTCATTTTGTCTACTCCTTCTGATGCTTATGTGTGGTATCTTTCATTACCACTTGAGTTGAAAAAATTTCTTAACAGTAATCAAACTTACGAATGGCTGGAAGGATTACATGCTAATCCTAATTAAAACCTGTTATTATTTCTCTTTATTAACTAAAACCCAAATAAATTCTATTCTTTGCTGATTTGCATTTATTCTATGTGAATTTTAACAGTTTATAATCAAAACCGCAAGAACGATTTGCCGTCAGGATATCGCTTTCATGCTGTTTTTTGCCTGTTCCCGCGATTTTCCTTCTTTTTTTTACAGATTGGTTTTTATAGTCTGATCCAGAATAAACGTTATCATTTTCCTTCCGAAAGCGGAGCAGGTACGACGCCTATACCCAAACCCGTCAGCCAAAAAAATTTGGCTAACATTTTGTGAAAGCATTGACAAGGCAGAAAGGCAAGACTATAATATAATCAACATATGAACAATTGCTCATATATTAAAAGGAGGAGACAACATGGCCCTTCAAAAAGATAACCTGCCAAACGAAGACTTATGTGAAGTAGCTTGCGTGCATCCTGATGCGGTAAAGAGCGCCGCCGAGCAAATGCCGGATCTGGATACCCTGTTTTCCCTAGCAGAACTATTTAAAATGTTCGGCGACACCACCCGCATCCGCATTATGTGCGCCCTGTTTGAGCGGGAATTGTGCGTTTGTGATATTGCGGAACTGTTGGGGATGGGGCAATCCGCTATCTCCCACCAGCTTCGCCTTCTGCGCACCGCCAGCCTGGTTCGTGTGCGCAGGGAGGGGAAATCCTCCTACTATTCTCTGGACGACGAGCATGTGCGCCTGATTTTTGAGATGGGCCTTAACCACATACAGGAAGGAAGGAATTAGTATGTCTGCTTATAAATACCACATCAGCGGGCTGGACTGCGCCAACTGCGCCGCAAAAGTCGAACGGGCGATCGCCGGTATGGATGCAGTAGGAGAAGCGCATATCGATTTTGTCAATAAAACACTCACCTTAAAAACCGACCATTCCATTGAGGATCTCCTTCCCCATGTTAAAAACACCATCGACCGGGTGGAGGATGGTATCCAACTAATTCCCGCAGAAGAAAGGAAGGCCGCCGAGCGAGCGGAAAAAAAGGAAGAAAAGAGGGAACGCGTTGAACTTATCATCTCCCTGGCTTTCCTGCTGCTTGGAGTTGCCGCTTCCCTTTTAGCCTTCCCTCTTTATCTGGAAATCATCTTTTACGGCCTTTCGGCTGCCGTTGCCGGGTACCGGGTGTGTATCAGCGGCTTAAAATCCATCTTCCGGCTGCGTTTTGACGAAAACGCGCTGATGACCATCGCGGTTATTGCCGCTTTCTTTCTGGGAGATTATTTCGAGGCCGCCATGGTCGCCCTGCTGTTCCACATTGGCGAAATGCTGGAAGACCGCGCGGTGAACAAATCCCGGCACAGCATAGAAGAATTGGCTGAAATACGGCCGGATACCGCGTGGGTTCTGCACGACCACGGCGAGCACAAGGTGGACGCCCGGTCGGTAACGGTTGGTTCGGTGATTTCAGTGCATCCCTTTGAGCGCGTCCCGCTGGACGGCGTAGTGCTTTCGGGGAATTCCACCCTGGACGCCTCCGCCTTAACCGGGGAAAGCCTTCCCATGGAGGCCTCCGCCGGTACCGAAGTCCCCTCCGGCATGATGAACGGCGAGGCCGCCCTAACCGTTAAAGTTACCAAAGCCTATTCCGATTCCGCCGCCACCCGCATCATTGATATGGTGGAATCCGCAGCGGCTCAAAAGGGCAATGCAGAACGGGCCATTACCCGCTTTGCCCGCATCTATACCCCCATCGTCATGGCTCTGGCTATATTGCTTGCTTTCCTGCCGCCGCTCATTGGCATGGGCGAGTTTTCCACCTGGATTTCCCGCGCGCTGGTCTTCCTGGTGGCTTCCTGCCCCTGCGCCCTGGTCATTTCGGTGCCGCTCGGCTTTTATTCCGGTATCGGCGCGGCCTCCAAAATCGGCGTTTTGGTAAAAGGCGGGCGTTATTTGGAAGCTCTCAGCAAAGTGGATGCCGTTGTATTTGATAAGACGGGTACCCTCACCAGCGGCAAGCTTTCCGTTTCAAAGATCACTACGGTAAACGGATACTCCCAAGATGATTTTCTCCCCCTTGCCGCTGCCGCAGAACAGTATTCCGAACATCCTGTGGCGCGCGCCATCAAAGAAGCGGCCGCCGGTCTGGAGCTCCCCAAACTAACCGGATTTACCGAACTGGCCGGCCTTGGCGTACGCGCGCTGCATGGAACCGATGAAATCCTCTGCGGACGCAACCGCCTGTTCGTAGAACGCGGAATTTCCCTATCCGGTTTACCGGAAGCGTCGGTTTACCTTTCTGTGAACGGCAAAGCCATTGGCGCAGCGCAAATTGCCGACGCACCTCGCAAGGAAGCTCCCGCCGCCATCCACGCCCTGCGCAATTTGGGTGTCAAGCGTCTGGTCATGCTTACCGGCGACGCGGAAAAACCCGCCGCCGAGATCGCGCGGCAGTGCGGCCTTACCGAATACCACGCCGGCCTGATGCCGGAAGATAAGGTACGCCTGATGCAGGAAATCCGGCAAAAATCCGGCGTGACCGCTTTTGTGGGCGACGGCATCAACGACGCTCCCGTCCTTGCTTCGGCCGACTGCGGCATCGCGATGGGGCTGGGTACCGATGCGGCGATTGAATCGGCCGACATCGTGCTCACCACCGACAGCCCCGCCCGCCTGCCCGACGCCATCTCACTGTTCCGCCGCACCATGAGGATTGTACGGTTTAACATTGCCTTTGCGCTTACCGTCAAGGCCGCAGTCTTGATACTGGCCGCTTTCGGCTACGCCCCCATGTGGAGCGCTGTTTTCGCGGACGTGGGCGTTTCCCTCATCGCCGTGCTGAATTCCGCCCGGATCTTGAAAGGGAAGAAGCAGGAAATCGCTGGGTGAGCAAACGTTCCATAACTGCAATACCGTGACGGCAACAAACCGCAAGCTTTCCGCATTCGGGCGCTTGCGGTTCTTTTTCTTTTCAGCAAAATGCCTTTGTACAGCCCCTTCTTTGTCCGACAGTAGACGATGCAGCAGACGAAAAAATCCAGCAAAAAAATCACCAAATTCGGCACAAAGGTCAAAAAGTTTTCTCCTTGCCATTTTCCGTTTACAGTGCTATCCTATTGTTATCAAAAGTGGACATCCTCAACGGTTCGGCTTTCCTCGCTATTTTTTACCTTTTATAAGGAATTTGCTTGACCCACTCCTAACGAACTATTATAATGAAAGATAAATATACTTTTTAGACTTTGAAAGGAGGAGGATCCATTTATGATAAATGGTGCGCAAATCATGGTAAAATGCCTGGAAAACGAGGGCGTATCGGTCGTATTCGGCTATCCCGGCGCAACGATCTGCCCGTTCTATGACGCGCTGATGGATTCCTCTATTCGCCATATCCTGGTCCGTCAGGAGCAGAACGCAGCCCACGCCGCCAGCGGATATACCCGTTCCTGCGGCAAGCCGGGCGTATGCATCGCCACTTCCGGCCCCGGCGCTACCAATCTGATCACCGGCCTTGCAACGGCTTATATGGATTCAATCCCGTTGATTGCCATCACCGGGCAAGTGCGCAGCGACCTGTTGGGCCGCGATGTTTTCCAAGAGGCCGACATCACCGGTTCCTGCGAACCGTTTACCAAGCACAGCTATCTGGTCAAAAACACCGCGGATCTGCCCCGTGTTTTTAAAGAAGCGTTTCACATCGCCACCACCGGACGGCCCGGCCCGGTACTCATTGACATCCCGATTGACATCCAGCAACACGAGCTTCCGGATTTTACCTATCCGGAAAAGGCCGAGATCATCGGCTACAAACCGCGTACTCAGGGTCATCCCCTACAGATCAAAAAAGCGCTTGAATTAATCAGCCATTCCGAACGGCCCGTTATCTGCGCGGGCGGCGGCGTGCTTTCTTCCGGCGGCAAGCGCGAGCTGGTCGCCTTTGCCGAAGCCACCGGCATCCCCGTGGTTTCCACCATGATGGGAATCGGCGTCATGCCGTCTGAGCACCCGCTTTATCTGGGGATGCTTGGCTCCCACGGCCTAAAGGCCGCCAACCGTGCCATTCATGAAGCCGACCTTCTGATCCTTTGCGGAGCGCGCGTCGGGGATCGCGCGGTCGCTTCTCCCAACCAAATTACCGAAAAAGCCAAGGTTATCCATATCGACATCGACCCCGCAGAGATCGGTAAAAACATGACGGTACACATCCCCATTGTGGGAAATATCCATTTGGTTTTAAAAAGCTTCAATGAAAAGATTCATTATCACGTAAGCGATCAGTGGACCGCTACCGTACAGGAATGGAAGGAAACGCTCCGTTCGGTTCCCCCTGTTTTTGAGGGATATGTGGAGCCGCGATCCTTCATCCGGGAGCTTTCCAGCCTTCTGCCGTCCAAATCCATCTATGTGGCCGACGTAGGACAAAACCAGATCTGGAGCGCCAACAATTTTCGCACCACAGCGGGGCGGTTTTTGACCACTGGAGGCATGGGCACGATGGGGTATTCCATTCCTGCGGCCCTGGGAGCAAAACTGGCGCGTCCCACACGCCCCGTACTGGCCGTATGCGGCGACGGTTCCTTCCAGATGAGCATGAACGAGCTGGGCACCATCGCGCAAAACCATATCGGTGTGAAGATCATCGTCATGCGCAACGTCCGGCTGGGCATGGTGCGCGAGCTGCAGGACAACCTGTATCAAGGTCGCCATAGTGCCACCATTCTGGACGAAACGCTTGATTTTCAAAAGATTGCCGAAGCGTATGGGATTCCTTCTCAAATGGTTTCCAACAACGAGGACGCTATAAAAGCTGCCAAAACCATGCTGGAGACGGACGGCGCTTATCTGCTGATCTGCAACGTAAGCCCCGACACCCCGTCCATATAAAGGAGGATGCCGTTATGAAATATACCCTTTCCGTATTGGTAGAGAATCATCCGGGCGTCCTTTCCAAAGTTTCCGGCCTGTTTTCCCGCCGAGGATTTAACATCGACAGCCTTGCCGTCGGCGTTGCGGAAGACCCTACCATTTCCCGCATGACAATTGTCGTCAACGGGGACGAATACGTCGTGGAGCAGGTGGAAAAACAGCTTAACAAGGTGATCCCGGTTATCAAGGTCAAAACCTTACACAACGGCGATTTTATCAGCCGCGAGCTTTCCCTTATCAAAGTAAGCTGCAAAGCCTCGCAGCGGCCTGACGTTATGAAGATTGCGGAATTGATGCAGGCACGCATCATTGACGTATCCACCACTTGTATGACGTTGGAATTTTCGGATACCAGCGAACGGACAGAAACGCTTATTAGTCTGCTGCATCCGTATGGAATTCGCGAAATTGTACGTACCGGTACGGTCGCCATTGAAAAAGGGGCTTCTACCGCGCGAAAAATTTCCATTTAAGGTATTCTAATTAGCGTCGGTTTCCGGCGCCAATCAGTATAAATTATGCCGTATGATACGGCTAGGAGGTTATAGCAATGCCAAAGATTTATTACCAATCCGACTGTGACATTAATGTATTAAAGGGAAAAACCGTGGCCATTATCGGCTACGGCAGCCAGGGCCATGCCCATGCCCTGAACCTGCATGACAGCGGCGTGAACGTGATTGTTGGCCTGTACGAAGGCAGCAAGAGCGCGGAAAGAGCCCAAAAAGCCGGCTTGACGGTTATGAACGTGGCCGACGCCACCAAGGCCGCCGATATTATTATGATCCTAATCCCTGACGAACGTCAGGCTGATATGTACAAAAAGGATATCGAGCCCAACCTTACCGAGGGCAAGGCCATTGCGTTTGCCCATGGCTTTAACATCCACTTCCAGCAGATCGTTCCTCCCAAGAACGTGGACGTCTTCATGATCGCGCCGAAAGGCCCCGGCCACACGGTACGCAGCGAGTATTTGGAAGGCAAGGGCGTGCCCTGCCTGGTTGCTGTGGAACAGGACGCTACCGGCCACTGCCTGGATATCGCGTTGGCTTACGGCGCGGGCATCGGCGGCGCGCGGGCGGCTATCATGGAAACCACCTTTAAGATCGAGACCGAAACCGACCTCTTTGGCGAGCAGGCCGTTCTCTGCGGCGGTGTTACCGCTCTGATGAAAGCCGGATTTGAAACTCTGGTGGAAGCCGGATATGCGCCGGAGAACGCCTATTTTGAATGCATCCACGAAATGAAGCTGATCGTCGACCTGATCTATACCGGCGGCTTTAAGATGATGCGCTATTCCATCTCCGATACCGCAGAATTTGGTGATTATGAGATTGGAAAACGCATTATCACAGAGGATACCAAGAAAGAGATGAAAAAAGGTCTGGAGGAAATCCAGGACGGCACCTTTGCCACCAAGTGGATTGCGGAAAACAAGAACGGCCGCGCGCATTTCAACGCCTGCCGCCGCAACGCCGCCGCCCACGAGCTGGAGCAGGTTGGCGCCGAGCTGCGCAAGATGTATGCTTGGAACGACGACAAATACGCCGACTAATCTTTTTTACCGTTCCGTCATCAACAGCCGCGGGAAGAAATTCCCGCGGCTGTTTTTGGTTGCAAATTCCGAGTAAATCACTTATAATAAAGGCACTGCTTTCTATGAATTTAACAGAAACAAAGGGTACATACACGCAAGTTAGACGCTGGAAGCCGCAGTCTACCCGGCAAGACAATAAAAGGAGGAAACCCCATTGAAAAAGAAAGTATTGCTCGGCATGAGCGGCGGACTGGACAGTTCCGTTTCCGCCCTGCTTCTTTTACA
>CAMMKL010000081.1 GCA_946497265.1 uncultured Clostridia bacterium
GTCCCACGCAAATCAAGCAGGATCAGGTGGTTGTCGGTGCCGCCGGAAACCATATTGAGGCCGCGCTTGCGCAGCCCTTCCGCCAATGCGGCGCAGTTTGCCACTACCTGGCGGCCATATTCTTTAAAGGACGGCTGCAACGCCTCGCCAAAGCACACGGCTTTTGCTGCAATGGTATGCATCAGGGGGCCCCCCTGTGTACCGGGGAACACCGCCTTATCGATGGCCTTGGCAAGCGATTCTTTGCAAAGGATCAACCCACCGCGCGGGCCGCGCAGGGTTTTATGCGTGGTAGAGGTCACGACATCGGCGTATTCCACCGGATTGGGATGCACGCCGGCTGCCACCAGCCCCGCAATATGCGCCATATCCACCATCAGATAAGCGCCGCAAGCGTCGGCAATTTCACGGAATTTTTGAAAATCGATTAGGCGGGGGTAAGCGCTTGCGCCACAGACGATCATCTTGGGCTTTACCTCTATCGCCTGCTGCATAACCTGATCGTAATCAATCCGATGAGTTTGCGGATTTAATCCGTAAGAAACAAAATGATAATATTTTCCCGAGAGGTTAACAGGGGAACCGTGCGTCAGGTGGCCGCCTTCCGCCAGGCTCATCCCCATAATGGTATCGCCCGGCTCCAGCAGGGCAAAATAAACGGCAAGGTTCGCCTGTGCGCCTGAATGGGGCTGCACATTGGCATGCTCGGCGCCGAAGAGCTCGCAGGCGCGCTTACGGGCGATCTCCTCAACCTCATCCACGCACTGGCAACCACCATAATAGCGTTTGCCGGGGTATCCTTCCGCATATTTATTGGTCAGTACCGTTCCCATCGCCGCCAGAACGGCCGGAGAAACGATATTTTCAGACGCAATCAATTCCAGATTGCGGCGTTGGCGTTTCATTTCGTGATCCATCGCACCGCTCAGTTCGGGGTCGCTCTGAGCCAAAAAGCCGATGCCGTCCAAATAATTCTGATACATACAAAGCTTCCTTTCTGATGCGGAGAAACCTGCCTTGCGCATAGCCGCCGGGGAAGAGTTGGGGCCGGTTTCCTGTTTCCGCGCTTTACAAGAGTAAAGTATACACGTTTTTCCCTTTTCTGACAAGTAGGCTTCTTAAATTATTTTCTTTCCCATTCTACCGCACGCCTCACCACCTGCCACTGGGCAAGCTTGCTTTCCGCCCGCATAGCGCGCGCCGGGCTGCTGGAGGGCAGGGTATAATAACACAGGCCGGGCGGCATGCGGTGACGAATGAGCTTGTCGAAAAATATCTGGGCGTTTTTGCTGTTGAAAAAGACGGTGTGCAGTTCCGGATGCCTTTCGGCCAGTTCCCACACGGGATTGGGTTGCGGATTTCGTATAGCGGAGTCCAGGCTGCCTTCCCGGTCGCAGTTTTGCAGCACATCCCATAGGGCAATGTGTTTTTCTCTCAAAAATGCAGTTCGTTTTTCATACTCCCCCGGAAGCTCTTCGTTCCATAGGGCAAACAGAATCGGCCAAAACCGGTTCTGAGGGTGTCCGTAATATTGTGTCTTCTCCAGGGATTTCACACTTGGCATGGTGCCTAAAATTAAAATTTTGGCGCATGCCGGTTCTATAGGCGCAAAAGAATGCGGCATTTTCCCACCCTTTCACTCTTTCATAGCAAATCTATCATTATTTATGAGATCCGGAAACGGCAGGATTTGTAACCACTTCCAGAACACAGCTTCCATACGGGGCCAGCGCCACGGTAAAAACGCTCCTTCCAGTAGCGCTATCTTCTTTGACCGCCACCGGCAGGGGATTGACAACTCCTGAACCGCCGAATTCGTTTTCGTCGCTGTTTAGTATTTCACGTAAAATCCCCCCTCCGTCATACTCTACCTTTAATTCCCTGTAATCCTTTTTACTTACATTTACCAATACCACAAGTTTTTGCCCTTCGCTGCCGCGCTCATAGGCGTATACGCAGCCATCCCCCATATAAGGCTTCAGCCATTTAAAATATCGGCTGTCATACTCCTTTTCATACAAAGCCGGCGAACTAAGATACAGGCTGCTTAGCAAGCGGAAATAATGAGCAAAGCTGTCGTGCGAAGGGTAAGATAACAAGTCCCAATCCTGTTCCCGTTTTTCATCCCATTCCCGCAATTGCCCAAACTCGTTTCCCATAAAATTCAGCTTTTTCCCCGGATGGGTAAACATATAGGTAAAAAGGCTTTTGCACTGTGCAAATTTTTCTTCGTAGCTCCCATACATTTTCTGAAGGATTGTTTTTTTGCCATGCACGACTTCGTCATGCGAAAGGGCAAGCAAATAAAGTTCATGATAGAAATAATCCATGGAAAAACAAAGCTGTCCGTAGCATTGCTTTCGTTTTTCCGGCGGCATGGAAAAGAAGCGGAGGGTATCGTTCATCCAGCCCATGTCCCATTTATAGTCAAAGCCAAGCCCTCCGTATGGAACAGGAGCGGTTACTTTGGGAAAATTGCTGGAATCCTCGGCAATCAGTAAAACATTGGGGTGTAAATGATGCAGTCCGCTGTTCATGTATTTGATAAATTCCACCGCCCCGGGATTCACGCCGCGCCGGCTGTCCCCCTGCCAATAAAGGGCGTTGTTGATCGCGTCCATGCGCAGGCCGTCAAAATGGTATTTTTCCACCCAGTAATGGGCGGCCGACTGCAAAAAGCTGCGCACTTCTCCGCGGTAATAATTAAAATTGCAGGAGCCCCATTCGCTGTATCCGGTATCTTTATCGGGGTATTCGTAAAGGGCGGAACCGTCAAACCGGGAAAGTGCGTAATCATTGACCACAAAATGTACCGGAACAAAATCCATAATGACCCCAATCCCATTTTCATGGCATTCATTGATAAGATACATCAGTTCTTCCGCCGTGCCGTATCGGGAGGTTGGGCTGAAAAAACCGCTCACCTGGTATCCCCACGACTCGTCCGCCGGATGCTCGCTCAAGGGTAAAAATTCTACATAATTAAAATGGTTTTCCTTTAGGTAAGCAATCAATCCTGTGCAAAGCTGACGATACGTATACCATCCGGCCTTTTCCCCCTGTTTTCTGCGCCAGGAGCCCACATGCATTTCATAAATGTTCATAGGTTCATTATAGCCCTTACTCCGTTGTAAAATCCATTCCCGGTCGGTAAACGCAAAGGAGTTCAGGTCTACGATAACGGATGCGGTATTCGGGCGCAACTCGCTTCCAAACGCATAGGGGTCGGCACGATCCACAACTCTGCCGTCATGTTGGAAGATACGGTATTTATACATCATACCGGGCCGGGCCTGCGCAACGGTTGCGGTATAAATTCCACCGGCCCCTTCCCGTTCCATTTCACAAAGGCCGCCGTCCCAACCGTTAAATTCCCCAATGAGTTGGACCCTTTCCGCATTTGGCGCATAAACGCGAAAGGTAACACCCTCCTTTCCAATATGTGCGCCGAAAAAGTCATATGCGTCAAAGGCTTCCCCTATAAAAAAGGATTGCAGATCCATTGCGCTTCCCCTTTCCATTTTTTATATAATCTATTGTTATTATAGCATATTTTCTGGATGATTTCTACGGTGTATCTGTTGAGTTATTCCTCCTCAATGCCTCCTTTTGAGCCATGCTAGCACCGGCCTGCTTTTCCTTCTTTACCTATCACGGAGAATCACAGGAAGTGCAACAAAAAAGAGACAACACATAAAGTATCCAGTAAAATGCGTAAGCCCGAAGCAAACCAAGAATAGGGAAAATGTGGTTTTGTAAAAACAATCATAAAAATTTTCATCTTGTCATTTTCATACATAAGTTTAATTTGAGTACAAAATCTAGGTTTTGCCATCAGAGTTATGAAAGCCTTCCCGCCGTATCCGGTGAGAAGGCTTTCCTTCGCTCTTATGTATTTTAATAGATGTACTACTTAGTCATAAACATCAAACCCAACGTATTGGGACCGCAGTGGCAAGAGATGGTACAGCAAGCACGGATGGTATAGATTTCATTAAAGTTGGCCAGCTCCTGCACCGCTTTGCGCACCAAATGGATCCGCTCTTGGGAAATGCCGGAATGGGTGATAAACACCCTCTCCCTGCGTATATCGCTGCGCCCCATGAGCTTATCCTTTGTGTACTGGAGCAGGGCTTTTTCCAGGGTACCACGGTACTTTTTCCCTACGTTTAAGGTTCCGTCCTGGTTGTTTACCTCTATGCAGGGTTTCAGCCGCAGCAGGTTGGCTCCCAGCGCGGCGACAGTGGAGCATCGGCCGCCTGCCCTCATGAACTCCAAGGTATCCAAAACAAAGCTGCCGTGGGTTTTCGACGTCAATCCGGTAACCACTTGTTGTACCTGCGGCGCCGTCATGCCGGAAGTTATGCATTTAGCCGCCTCAATCGCCAACAGAGCCATACCGGTCGATAAGTTTTTGGTATCAATCGGATAAACATGCCCTAGTTCGCGCGCCGCATTGCAGCAGTTCTGGTAAGAAGAGGTAATGCCGGAGCTCAGGCAGAGGTGTACTACGTCATATCCCTTTGCCACCCACTTTTCAAAAAAGCTGTGATAATCCATCATACTGATCGCCGCAGTCTTGGGAAGGGCTTTTCGTTCCCAGTACGCTTCGTAAAGGTCATCCGGCGTAATGTCTAAGCCGTCTGTATATTGCTGGTCATCCAGGATGATATGAAAAGGGCAATAATGCACATGATAGCGTTTTTTCAATTCCCCACCCAAATCACAGGTGCTGTCGGCGCTTAAAATGATACTCCGTTCCATCTAATATTCTCCTATCTATCTCAAAAGGTATGCTCGGAGAGCAGTCTTTCTTTCTCTTCCCATAACCTATGGGAAAGGTCAACATAATACCTGTGTGGGTTTTCAAAACGGGTAACCTCTTCCCACAAAGTATCCACCTGTTCGGCGCAATAGGACCTGATTTGCTCCAAATCCGGCATTTGGTAGCAGCGCTTGCCTTTTTGGAATAGGGGTACCAGCAGCTCCTCGGCGTAAAAATGCTCCACGAGCTTGCGTTTCCATGTGTGCTCCGGATCAAAAATTTCGTAGGGTTTACTATCATCAATCACCTCATCATGCAAGGTGATCACGTCGGCTATGGCTTTGCCGCTCTCACGGTCAAACAAGCGCCAAAGCTTTTTAAAACAGGGGTTTGTAATTTTGGAAACGTTTTCGCTTACCTTGATCTTGGGCACGATGCGCCCCTCCCGCTCAATAGCGGAAAGCTTGTAAACCCCGCCGAATACCGGTTCGGAGGAAGAAGTGATCAATCGCTCGCCTACCCCAAACGTATCCACCTTTGCCCCTTGGATCAGCATATCGCGAATAATATATTCATCCAGTGAATTGGACGCGCAAATTTTGCAGTCGGGAAAGCCTGCGTCATCCAGCATTTTGCGTGCCTTGCGGGAAAGGTAGGTAATGTCGCCGCTGTCAATCCGAATGCCGGCCGGCCGGCAGCCCTGCGGGACGAGCACCTCGTTAAACACTTTGATGGCATTCGGCACGCCGGATTTTACCACGCTATAGGTATCAACCAGCAAGGTGCAAGAGGTCGGATATGCTTTTGCATATGCGCGGAACGCGTCGATTTCATTGTCAAACAGCTGTATCCAGCTATGCGCCATAGTCCCAAGGGCCGGGATGCCAAAATCCCGGTCGGCAATGGCACAGGCCGTGCCTACGCAGCCGCCGATATACGCGGCGCGCGCACCATGGATGGCGCCGTCATATCCTTGTGCGCGCCGGGAACCGAACTCCATCACCGCCCTTCCCTGGGCCGCACGAACAATGCGGTTTGCCTTGGTGGCAATCAGGCTTTGGTGATTGATGCTAAGCAAAATCATTGTTTCCACAAACTGCGCCTGGATTACTGGGCCGCGCACGGTAACAATCGGTTCCCCCGGAAAGACCGGGCGCCCTTCCGGTACCGCCCAAACATCGCAGGTAAAAGAAAACCGGCGCAAATATTCCAGAAACGCTTCGCAGAATAGGTTTTTGGAACGCAAATATGCAATATCTTCCTCGGAAAAATGAAGATCTTCCATATATTCCACCATCTGCTGTACGCCCGCCATAATGGCAAACCCACCGCCATCCGGTACCTTGCGGAAAAACATGTCAAAATAAGCCACCGTTTCCACAAACCCGTTTTCAAAATACCCGTTTGCCATCGTGATTTCATAGAAATCGGTGAGCATCGTTAGATTGAGTTGCCGTTCTTTCATTCCAAACCCTCCATATCCGCTACTAGTTCCACTCCGCCCTCGCCCATACTGTACAAAGCAACCAAATGCATCAGGTCGCCGTCGTGCAGGCCCAAATCAAATGTTTCACAGCAAGAAGCAGGGACGATTACGCGGGCAGGGCGGTTCTGTCGGTTAAACTCTGCTTTTAAAGACAAGGCAAGCTGTTGGATGCATATGTCGGTACAATCCCCCACAACCAAAAAGCAGTCAATCTGCGGGTGTTCCTGTATCCATGTACGAAATTCGGGTTCCAAAAAACCATTGGTAGAATTTTTGGAAATCCTGGTATACACGCAGGAACGGCTGATCTCTTCCGTTACCTCGGATTCCCAATCCCCTTGCAGGCAATGCGGAGGATAGGCGCTAAACTCCGGACTATCCATGGAATGGGTATCGGCAAATGCCAACACCTTTATCCCCCGATCCGAACAAGCCTTGCAGAGGGATGCCAGCTTTTTGTTGAGCGCGCCCACGCGCGGGCTGCTCATGGGCCCTTCCTTGACAAAGCCGTTGACCATATCCACCACAAGCAAGGCGGTCCGGCTGGGTTCCAACGCCGAAAGTGGGAGCGTAGGGGCGCTATGGACACGGTCATACAGTTCAGAGAGCGACTGTTGGGCGCTTGCTAGAAATTGCTTTTTTTCTTTCATAAGAGCAAACCTGCCTTTCTTGCTGATACAATAACGGATGCCGGTGGAAAATTAAGACCTCCTCGTTTCTGCTTTAGTCTTATTATAGCAAGTATACAGTAAAATAACAAATGTATTTCAAATTGCCCCTTTTTATTTTCTAATATTTTCCACTTTAATTTTTTAAAAAATCTTTGCAATTCTAAAAACTTTGTGATATGATAAAAATGATTTAGATTTAGGATGTGGTAGTGTTTTTTATCCTAATTTATTTGTTTAGGGGAAACCGGCTCGGATTCTTTGAAGTTTTTTGAACGTATTTTTTGAAAAAAGATTCATAAAACATTATTGTAATCACATTGCCAGTCATCTAATTTTATCATATTGTATGGGAGTGGAACAAGCATGAGATTACGTAAGCAAGCACTTGGTAATCGCAACTTGGTAGGCGCCCGGGTAGAAATGGCGCGAAAAAGACAGGGGATGAAGCAGAAAGAGCTACTCGCTCAGCTTCAGGTAAACGGCGTGGATATGAACGCCTCCGGTTTATCAAAACTGGAAGGGCAGATCCGTTACGTTACCGACATTGAGCTGGTCGCTCTGGCCGATATCCTGGAGGTTTCCGTCGATTGGCTGCTCGGACGCGAAGACTGAGGAAAAAGCATCCCCGAAGCGGGGGTGCTTTTTTCTTATTCTCAATTGACAACTTCCATCTTATTCCGGTACAATCAAATTGGATCTTGCGCTGTATTTGGAAAGGTACGTGCGGGCAACTAACGTATACCATACCCGCGCAGTTCTAAGTTATGAATATGCGCAGGGTGGCGCTCCAATGGAATCCCACCTTGCATTGCGGAGGCTTTGGATTAATGATTGACCGAAATAAAATAAGGCAATACACCCCTACGCTGCTGTTCCTGGTGGGCTATACCGCCCTTTTTGGGCTTGTGTGCCTTACATTTCAATATACATTCCCCTTCTTAATGGGTTTTTTGTTGGCGTTATTGCTCCAGCCGTTCATGCGTTTATTAAATGGGCGGCTGCATTTTAAAAAAAGCCTTGCTTCTTTGTGTGCTACCCTGCTGCTTTACCTACTGCTTTTTGGTCTGCTGTTTTGGGCCGGGGCGGCGCTTGTCAATGAAATAAGCGAATTGCTTCAAAAACTTTCTTCGATGGATTTCGGCCCGCTGCGAAACGCCGTGGAAGACGCTTTGTCCAGGCTCCGTAGTTTTATCGGTGAGATTGACGCCGATTTTATCAGCCAGAATAAGGATCAAATCCTTTCCATTGCCTCGGCCGGCGTTTCCGTTGTGGCCGCCGTTCTTTCCTGGGCAGTTAAATTTCTCACTTCTATCCCTGCTATTTTCACCATGTTTTTGGTCATGATCTTTTCTACCTACTTTTTTGCAAAGGATATGCCGCGCATCAAGCGATGCCTCATGTCCCCATTCACGGACGAAACAGCGCTGCAGCTGGGTTCCGCCGCCAAGCACGGCGTTTCCATGCTGGGCAAATATGTCTCTTCCTATCTGGTAGTCTATTTCATTACCTTCTTGGAATCCTTGCTTGTTTTTTTCTTGCTGGGCGTGCCTTATCCCGTCGTGCTCAGCATCATAACCGGAATCGCCGATATCATCCCCATCCTGGGCCCCGGCACAGTTTATCTTCCATTGGCCGCCTATATGCTTTTTCAGGGGAACTATGTTACAGCGGTGGCTCTGGTGATCGCCTGGCTCGCCATTACCCTCATTCGGGAGATCATAGAGCCCAAAATTGTTTCGTCCTCCATGGAGGTCCATCCACTTTGCATGCTGGCGGCCCTGTTCTTTGCCTTGGTTTCGGGGAACTTTCTTGTC
>CAMMKL010000082.1 GCA_946497265.1 uncultured Clostridia bacterium
GACTTGGTAGTGGATAAGTCCAAAAAAAGGGCGGAAAGATCCGGTGTGCTTGCGGATGAGCAGCTCAAAGGAACTGTCTGCGCCTTCAAACTGATAGCCATGCTGTTCAAGATCCTTAAGGGCTTTCATGATTTCCAGGGTTTCGGGGGAATCCCGCTTGAGTTCCGGGTGGATTTTATGTATTTTGTTGAGTACGGCGGTGCGCCCCGACATCTCAGACATCAAAAAGCGCCGTTCATTGCCAACCGTCTCCGGATTGATATGTTCAAAGGACTGTGAAACTTTGAGTACGCCGTCGGCATGCATACCGGCCTTATGCGCAAAGGCGCTGCTACCCACGTAAGGTTCCCCGGGACGAAGGGAGACGTTTGAAATCTCCGCCAGCCTGCGGGCCGTAGTGGTGAGGCTGTGCATATTGGTTTCCGGTATGCACAGCTTTTGTAGTTTTAACTGTATATTCGGTATGATGGTAGACAGGTTGGCATTGCCGCACCGTTCTCCATATCCTAAATATGTGCCCTGTACGTGGGCGGCTCCTGCACGAACGGCCATGACCGAGTTCGCGACCGCCATGCCCCGGTCGTTGTGGGTATGGATCCCAACCGTTATCTGCGGAAACTCCTGTACCACAGCTCGTGTAATTTCAAAAATTTCATCGGGAAAAGCGCCGCCGTTTGTATCGCACAAAACCAAGCACCGTGCTCCGCCGTTGACCGCAGCTTTCAGGGCGGAAAGCGCGTAGGCTGGGTCGTCCTTGTAGCCGTCGAAAAAATGTTCCGCATCAAAGAAAACTTTTTTGCCGCGCTCAGTTAAAAAACGGCAGCTTTCTTCTATCATGGCAAGGTTTTCTTCCGTCGTGGTGCAGAGGATGTCGGTGACGTGCAGCTTCCAGCTTTTGCCGAAAATACAGACAACTTCGGTGTCCGCCGAAAGGATAGCCTTTAAGTTAGCGTCTTCCGCCGCGGTAATCCCTTTGCGCCGCGTAGAGCCAAACGCCACCAGCTTGGCGTTTTTCAGCTCCATTTCCGCCGCCCGCTCAAAAAATTCCAAATCTTTGGGATTGGAGCCGGGGTTCCCGGCTTCGATAAAAGCTATGCCCAGTTCGTCCAGTGCGCGCACAATGGCGAGTTTATCTTCTACGGAGAAAGCGATGCCCTCCCCCTGGGAACCGTCGCGCAGGGTGGAATCCAGAATATCAACAACCTGTTGCATGGGGTGTATCCTCCTATTATAAAAGATAATAGTAAGTAAAAGATGACAATGTCATGAATGAATTGTAAATGAGATCTTACAGATTTGTTTCCAAATCCGGGGAAGTTAATCCCTTTCCACATCAAAAATGCAAGTGTCGCCACACTGCAATGCAGTCATACCGGTTCGCGCCAACTCCAGGATACCCTGTTTTTTCAGATGACGGATCAGTTCATCCAGTTCATGCGGCATGGCGGTGGCCTGCATGGTCATGGAGTTTTGGCCGACGTTTACCACGGTGGCGTGGTAGGTGACCGCTATTTTAAAGATTGCCGCTCGTTCGGCAGGGGTAGCTCGAACCTTGATGAGCATCAGTTCGCTTGAGATGCTGTCTTCTTCCGGAAGGATGGTCGCAGTGGTAACGTCCACCACTTTAAGAGCCTGGTGAATGACTTGCTGGGCGATGGATGTGTCGCCCGACAGCATGACGGTGATGCGGCTGTAACGCTCATCCTGCGTGACGCCGGCGGTGATGCTTTCAATGTTGAATCCGCGCCGAGCGAAAAGCCCGGTGATGCGCTGCAATACCCCCGGACGGTTATAGGCAAGCAAAGAAACGATCTGTTTGTTTTCCATGATGGTTGCTCCTTTTGTATGTGATACGGCGCGCACCGGCGCTGTTTCTTATCCATTGCTCGGCCGCCCGCAGCCGCGTAAAGGCCGGGGCGGGAAGCGGTTGGGAAGGGGAACACTTTATTCCATTTCGGTAACAATCTGTTCCACCGTACCGCCCGGCGGGATCATGGGAAGCACGTTGTCGTCGGGGGAGATACGGCAATCGATTACGACAGGACGGTGCATATCCAACGCCTGCTTCAAAACAGCATCGACTTCGCTGTCCCGTTCGATCTTCAGTCCTTCGATGCCGAACGCATGGGCCAGCGCGACGAAGTCCGTTTTCCGGTGGGGGTCGGTCTGGGAAAAACGGCGGCCGTAAAACAGTTTCTGCCACTGGCGCACCATGCCGAGTACGGTGTTGTTCATGAGAACCACCACAACCGGGAAATTATAGGAGGCAAGGGTGGTCAGCTCGTTTAGATTCATGTGGAAGCTCCCGTCGCCGGTCACCAGCACGACGCGCCGGTCGGGATAGGCGGCTTGGGCGCCGATCGCCGCGCCCAGGCCATACCCCATGGTGCCGAGCCCGCCGGAAGTCAGCAGGGTGCGGGGCTGCAAAAAGCGGTAGTGTTGGGCCGTCCACATTTGGTGCTGCCCTACGTCGGTGGCAATGATATCGTATTCGCCGGTCAACCCCCGCAGGGTGCTGAGGATGTGCTCCGGCTGGGGGGGTACGTCGCCGGGTAGGGGGACGTCTTTGGGGGATTCCTGCCGCCACTGTGCAATCTGCGCTCGCCAATCTCCATGTAATTGGTAATCAAGGTGTTCGGTCAACGCTTCCAGGATGTCTTTCAGATCCCCGACAACATGGTGATGGGTGGAAACGTTTTTGTTAATCTCCGCCCGGTCGATGTCAAGTTGCAGAATCTTGGCCTGCGCGCCGAACCGGGAGCGGTTGCCTGCAACCCGGTCGGAAAAACGCGCGCCCGCGGTAATGATGAGGTCACAGTTGTCTACCGCCATTCCGGTTTCATAGGCGCCGTGCATGCCCACCATACCGATGGAAAGGGGATGGTTGCCCGGGAATCCGCCGATGCCCATCAAAGAACAGCAGACCGGGCAGTCGGTCATTTCCGCAAAGGCGATCAATTCTTCGGTGGCGTTCGCGGAAATCACGCCGCCTCCCGCATAGAGTAAGGGGCGCTCTGCTTCGGCGATCATTTGGACAGCCTTGGCAATGGCTTCCTCTTTCGGAGGGTTAGCCGGTAGGGCTTCCGGTTGCTTGGGCGCATATTCACATGACTTGGCGGTAACGTCCTTGGGGACGTCGATGAGCACTGGGCCGGGGCGGCCGGCGCGGGCGATGGCAAAGGCTTGGCGGATGGTGTCCGCCAGATTGCGCACATCCTTGACCACAAAATTGTGCTTGGTAATCGGCATAGTGATGCCGGTAATGTCCACTTCTTGAAAGCTGTCGCGCCCCAAAAGATCGACCGCTACATTGCCCGTGATGGCAACCATAGGAATGGAGTCCATGTACGCGGTGGCGATCCCGGTGACCAGATTGGTTGCGCCGGGGCCGGAGGTGGCGATGACCACGCCCACTTTGCCGGTGGCGCGGGCATAGCCGTCAGCCGCGTGTGCCGCGCCCTGCTCGTGCGCCGAGAGGATATGCCGGATTTTGTCCTGGTATTCGTAAAGAGCGTCGTATATATTGAGGACGGCTCCGCCCGGATAGCCGAATACCGTGTCCACTCCCTGTTCCAGCAGACATTCTGCAATGATCTGCGCTCCTGTTTTCTCTGCCATTTCTGTATTTCCTCCATCCAATCCAAATTTGCGGTTTTCCAACGGAATATTTTCGCTTTCAGTATTCTAAGGTGGTTTCCGGCAATCAAAAAAGGATAACCCTTGTCTCTTAGCCGAGACGAAGGTTATCCTCCGCGGTACCACTCTGCTTGCCTCCGTGAAAAGAAGGCCGCTTATCGCATCGGGCGCATAACGCCGAATGCCGTCCCGGTAACGGCGGGCTACCGTTCGCGCTTACCATCCGGCCCTGTCGGATTTCAGCGGAAAGCTCTAGGGTGATTTTCACGCGAACCTGTCGCCCGCCTCGCACCATCCGGCGGCTCTCTGTGCACTGTGGGTGCGCGCTACTCTTCCCTGTCAACGCTTTTATTTTTTGTATATTATACGATAGATGAAGCTGTTTGTCAATCACTTAAACAGTTTGGAATAGGATAAGGCTAAATATCAACCCTTACCTTGCGCTTGTTTCTTCAAAACGGCTCCCGTCGTTTCCAATGTAGCACTTTAAGAAGTCCCCTATATGCACAGAAGGATCTGGCGTTATCACACCGGTTCCCAATACGTCGATATAAACGGTTCCGCTTCGTCTTCCAGAGGCGCTTTCGGTAAAAGCATAGATGCGGTTACAATCGTAACCACCGTAGAAATCTACGTATGAATAAGTATTCGTGTGAGTTCCAGCGCCTGCCAAGGCAGCGTTATCAATCCGTCTGTTTGGATGTGACGAATTAGTACGGTTTTGCTCGAAAAATCTCTCTTCAAGCGTCCTGCCTGTCGGCGGGACCGCACAGCGAAACTACTTACAGCAGATTGAGAAAGAAACCTATCTGCGGACAGGCGGGTGTCGCCATCAACAAAGGTGATACAGTTGCCGTCTTCACAGCAACAGCAATTCCGGCGTTCCAGAGGCAGCAAGTCTTAGTAGGGGTTATCTCCCTGTGTTACCTCTGTTTGCTTACCGTTGCCGCTCTCACCGAAAGGCTTCCTGCCACATCGTCGCAAGCTACGTCTCGTTCGTTTCAAACTACTTGCTCCGCTGCTTCTCCTCTCCCCGCTAAGACATAAAGCTTTGCGTGGGCCAGACATTACAGTACTTCCACAGCCGGGGTATTACTTTTTGGACGGTCATTCTGTTTTCAAGGTGCTATCCATCGATGAACTACCCTAAGTTTACACCCAAATAACCGCGCGGAAAAGTAGGCAATCGGATTAAAAACAGGCTATTTCCACGCTCGGAGTTGTGATAGAATGAAAATAACAAAGTAACGAATCAGTTTTAGCTGAAACAAAGGAGAATAAGGCATGATAATTGAAACGGAAAGATTGATTTTGCGGCCCTTTACAGAGAATGACGCAGCAGATGTATATGAGTATCTTAAAGAGCCAGCGGTTAATTGTTTTGCCTGCATGAAACTAGACCCGGTAGAAGAAGCGAAAGAAGAAATGAAAAAACGTGTAAGTGAAACAGAATATTATTTTGCAATTACGCTTAAAGACTCTGGTAAAGTAATTGGCGAAATAGACGCATATCCAGAAACAGGAGAGCTACACACTGATGAAAATTACGTTCGTGATACCTTTAGCCCCTGTTGGATGTTGAACGCTGATTATCAAGGGAAAGGATATGCTTTTGAAGCAGCACACCCCTTCTTTGATTATCTATTTAGCAAGAAAGGTGCAAGGCGTATTTATACATATGTAGAAGACTATAACCGTTCCAGTCAGCATTTGTGCGAAAAACTCGGTATGCGTCGAGAGGGTTTGTTTCTGGAATTTGTATCATTTGTAAATAATCCCGATGGAACGCCTCGCTATGAAAACACCTACCAGTATGCTATTTTGAAAAAGGAGTGGCGTTGATAAATATACTTTTTCGAGCTGAGAAAGAGGAGGGCATGGCTCCATACAAGAACTAAAAAACTACATTTGGAGCATGGCTTGGCATTGGAACAGCTTGCCGAGCAGACTCACAGAATTAATTTAGGGGGTAAAAAAATGATATTTGAAAAAATTGATAGGAGTACGTGGGCGCGAAAAGAACATTTTGAACATTTTTTCTCAAAGGTTCCCTGTACTTACAGCATGACCGTTACATTAGATATTACAAAAATAAAGGAGCAACAGATTAAGTTATATCCGGCTATGCTCTATTATCTTACAACCGTTGTGAATCGTCATTCTGAATTTAGAACCTCTTTCAACGAGGATAATGAATTGGGTATATACAGTGAAATGATACCTTGCTATACAGTATTTCATAAGGATACCGAAACATTTTCTAATCTCTGGACTATCTATACGCCAAATATTGAAGAGTTTTGCGCTACATATGAAAATGATATTTTACAGTACAGAGATCAAAAAGGAATAGCGGCAAAACCAAATGTTCCCAGTAACAACTTTAGTGTGTCAATGATACCGTGGGCAACATTTGAGGGATTTAACTTGAACTTGCAAAAAGGATATGATTATTTGAAGCCTATTTTTACAATAGGGAAATATTATCGAGAAGCTGGACGAACGCTAATTCCTTTGGCAATTCAGGTTCACCATGCCGTATGTGACGGATTTCATGTCTGTCGATTTATAGATGAATTACAAAAATTGATAAATATATGAGTAGAAATGGCACGGCTACATCAAGAGGGATACAGATGTCGGAAAATCGGAGAAAAATTCGAGTTACCTAAGGAATAGAAAAAAAGAATACCTGAGATGGCCAAGAAGGAAAGCAGAGAGAGCATCAAGTTCTAAAACGGTGTAGGAGGCCTGTAAAAGCTGCCCCGGAAACCATAACAGCCCTGCAAAATGAAGTGAAGTAATTACGTATGGAGAAAACGCTGGAACAAATCCAGAATTTAAAACAGAGGATGTTTAATGTATGCCTATGACAGCTACAGAATACAGATTTGGGTCCAAATGGCAAATTACAACTACAAGACGGGTTTTATCGTGCATTGCTCAAATATGGATTGCTGGCGAAGATTCGCCGCAAGAGAATTTTTTCATTGCGATGATGTAACGCGTACTTATCTCAATCTGCTGAAACGAAACTTCCATGCGAAACTACCAAAACCAGTATTGAAACACCAGCTATTTCCCCACGAAATAAGGATCTTTCTTTAATTCCTAGTGACTGTTTCTAGATATTGCTTGGTAGCAAATCAGACGATTATGTTACATGATATCTTAAAATTTAAGAAAAGTATGCTATAATTTTAACTTGTTTTTATAGGGATTAGCATATTTGGAGGAATTTTAACATGAAGCAATACAATGGAGGGAGCCTTTATGGAAAATGGAGCGAATGGCTGCGTAAAATCAGCATTACCAAGCGTTTTGTAATCGTTTTTATCCTCATTACCATCATACCGATTGCGGTGATATCCGTTTATAGCGCGGTTACGTATCGTAGCAGTATGATACAGAAACTATCCAGTTCGTTTCTGGAGACCATGGTATCGGTGAATACGATTACAAGCTTAAAGATGGATCGCTATATTGAACAGTCTTATCTGATTGTCAGTGATGAGCGGATTATCGATTCGTTGAGCCGTTACTACTCGGGGCTACGAAGCTTAGAGCAGTGTGGGGACGAGGTGGAAGAAGCTTCACAAAGCATCGTTTGGTCGGAGCCTTGCAACAATATTTTGATTACCACCGCAAATGGGAAAATGGTTTATAACATCGGTTATTCCATACCCGATGCCGCTTCTTTCCAGAAGAATGATGAGTATTTGCGCGGACAGGGTCAGAACCATGTGTGGGGCGTGGGGAAAAACCTTTCCGGGAGCGATATCATCCTTTTTACCAAATGCATTTACAGCGCGGACGGTGAATTGATCGGCTACCTCCATTTTGTTTTTGATGAAAACCTTTTGTTTAAGGATGTCTATAAAAATCTAAACGACAATGTACAATCGGAGAGTTTTATTGTCAATTATGATATGACATACATGTCTACGCAGAGTTCGGACGAGCGGTTGGGAACATTGATACAAAACGATATCCCCGATGTAGAAGAGATTCTGAAGGAAAACGGGAGCGGCAGTTTTATTGCAGACTATTGTGGAAAAGAAAGCTTAATTCTCTACAATAAAAATAAGGATTATCAAAATTTCTTTTTTACCGTCATTGATATGTCCTATATCAACGACGACATCCGTATGATGATCCGCAATATCTCAATTGTAGCAATTTTGCTGATCGTGGCCTGTATTGCGGTTATTCTCGCCATCTGTTCTACCATCATCACGCCAATTAATAACCTGGTGCAGTATTCCAACAAGATTGTAAATAAAGAATACGATGCCAGGATCAATCTATCCGGAAAGGATGAGATGACGGACCTTTCCGAGAATATGAAAACCACCGTTGACGAGTTGGTACGGTTGCTGAAGGAAAATCAGGAAAATAATAAAAGGGAGCGGGAATTGGAACTTCGGATGCTGCAGTACCAGATTAATCCACATTTCATGTTCAATACCCTGAATACGTTTAAAACGATTGCCCTGCTCAACGAAGTCTATACCATCAGCGATGGGATCACGGCTTTTTCCGATTTGATCCAGCAGACTATTATGAAGACGGATGGGATCATTCCTTTGGAACAGGAGATCAAAAACATTCAGAATTACATTTACATCCAGCAATTTAAATATGCGGGAACCTTTGAAGTAGAGTACCAATTGGAGGAAGCAACCCTTTCCTGCGGGGTCCCGAGACTCTTTATACAACCGATTGTAGAAAACAGTATTTTACATGGCAGTGAGAAAAATGTGTTGCTTACCATCCGGATTAAAAGTGTAAAAATAGATGACGAAGTGGAAATCAGCATTGAAGATGACGGAAAGGGTTTTTCTCCATCGCCAACACCGCAGAATTCCAAATACCATTTTTCCGGAATCGGATTGGATAACGTAAGGGAGCGTTTGAGCCTGATGTATGAGGGCAAGGCCCAATTCCATTTGTATTCGGAAGAAGGGAAAGGTACCAAGGTGGTCATACGTTTGCCTTGGAGCAAAGGAGAACAGCATGTATAAGGTAATCTTAGTAGACGATGAGGATATTGTCCTGAT
>CAMMKL010000083.1 GCA_946497265.1 uncultured Clostridia bacterium
ATTACCTTGGCCTTATGGTCGATTAAATATTGAATGGTCTTCATTGCCTCGTTGATGCGCTTGGGGTCGGCGATGTTACCCTCGGCGTCAAACGGAACGTTGAAATCGCAGCGTACAAGCACTCTCTTGCCGGCGACTTCGATGTCTTCTACTGTCTTTTTCTTTGAATAATCCATGTAAAACACCCTTTCAGAGAATTTGTTTACCATGCCAGATTACTATTTGTAATTGTATTACAAAGCCGTCCTTTTTGCAAGTAGGGAAAGACGGAAAAGCCCGGGGAAGCCCATATTTTTTCGTATGATTTCATGGGAATATCAATCCCAACGGTAACCGCGCAGCCGGCCGGCGCACTGTAACTCCGGATAATCCCACTGGCGAAGCGCTTCGTATACGCCGATGGCTACCGAGTTGGATAAATTTAGGCTCCTGGCTTCCGAGATCATGGGGATGCGTACGGTAGTTTTCGGGTTACTATGCAGCAATTCCTCTGGCAACCCCGCTGTTTCCTTCCCAAACACCAGGTAACAGCCGTCCGGGTAAGCGACGTCCGAATGGCGTTTGGGGGCTTTGGTGGAAAAGTAGTAATACGGGCCGCTGTTTTTGGCAAAGAACTCCTGCAAGCTCTCGTAATAACGAATATCAAGTAGGTGCCAATAATCCAGCCCCGCCCGTTTTAGCTTTCTATCGTCGATCCCGAACCCCATAGGGCCCACCAGATGCAGCCTTGCGCCCGTGGCTGCGCAGGTGCGGGCGACGTTTCCGGTATTCTGTGGGATTTCCGGTTCTACCATCACAATATTTAAGTCTGCCATGAAAAAGCCCCTTTCCATCCCCATGCAACGCATGGATTCTTTGCTCTCCGGTGCCTATTATATACGAATTGAGGCAAGGCAAGCAAGGCGTTTTGTGCGGCGATTTTTATCAAAAAGCGTACAAGGTCTATAATCTACATTGCCTTAGCGTTTTCTGCCGGAAAACAATCATACAAATGAAACCTTGCCCTCATCATAGTGCCGCTTCTGCTCCCCTACTAATAAAAAGCAGGCGAACGAAGGGAGTTCCCCTTTCGTTCGCCCGCGAATCCTTGCCTATCTCTTTATTCATCCCGCAGCAGTTGCGTTACCTCCACTTTGAGCACCTGTGCGAGCACCGACAGCTCGATGTCGGTGACAAAACGTTTTCCGCTTTCTATCCGCTGTATGGTATTCTTGTCCACATCCAGCCCAGCGATTTGCAACATTTCGGCCAACATCCTCTGCGATACCTTCGGATACATTTGCTTTCGGTAGAAAGCGACCCATTTTCCGCATATATTGTTAGCTCCTGCTTTCGATTTGTTGATAAACACGTACCTTCCCGCCTTTGATCTTTTTCCAACAGCATGTTTCTAGTATATGTGATGAAGTAAAAAATATTGACATTTACTGTCAGTCAAGGGCTGGTAAGGTATGGATGCGTAAAGAAAGCCGTCCGCCTTTTTGCAGTTTGGGGTTCCTTCGACGGTAGGTGCAGGGAGCAACAAACCATTTTTGAACCTATTATAGTTCTCAATGGAAATGAACTTTGGTATGGCTCTTACAAGGAAATATAAATACAACAAATATACAATTTCTAACAACAATTGTGCTTGTTTCAGAACGATTGGTTTTGCTATAATTAAGTTAAAAAAAGAAGGGAATGAAAATTGAATATGGACAAAGTGACAAAAAAACCCTGGCATAAGGGCCGCACCGCCCTGGCCGTCCTTTTAGCCGCTGTATTGGTCGGCGGCACGTTCGGCCTATCGGCGGTCGCGCAGCGGCAGAGTGCGATCCCGCAGCAGAAGGAATATACTTTCTCGGTGCCGTCATTGAGCGGAACGGATAGTATGCTTTTGCAGCAGCAGAACCCCGACCGGGGCCTGCGTATGGAGGTGTATATGGACGTCGCCACACGCAAAAGCCTGTTTGGCTATGCCGATGTGGACGCCATGCAGGAACTCGAGGATGAAATTGCCCTGTATGGTTCCGATTATCCCCAGCTTGCGCAGGTCTATTTTTATTTGACCGGATATAAGGATAAGGATCTGGACGCGGTTGCTTTCCAAAACATGAACGATTATTTTGATCTGTTGGAGGAACACAACATCAAAGCCGTACTGCGTTTTGCCTACATTTCCGACGACACCCAGCCTTTGACGCAGGAACCGGAGGACGAACAGGTTGTGCGCCACATGGAGCAGCTCAAGGGCTTTCTGGAAGAGCGCCAGGATCAGATCACGGTACTGCAGGCCGGGCTGATCGGCGCATGGGGAGAATGGGACGCTAGCGCCCGCTCCCGTGTCAATGAAAAAATGATCCTGGACGCCGTATTGGACAACACGCCCAACGATATGTACATCCAGGTGCGTTACCTGAATATCAAGAACAATAACCTTGACCCCAGCGATACGGAAAACTGGAACCGCGTCGGCTACCACGACGATTTTCTCATCGGCGACCTGCACGGCTGGAACACGGCGGGCAGCGACCCCAATTCGGACGGCTGGAAGCAGATGACCGAGGAATCCGCCAACCTGCTGATCGACGGCGAAATGATCTGGGGCAGCGCGAACGACATGTATACCGGAGGCAACAGCATCGACGCCATCAAGATCGCCAAACGTATGAAGGAGCACCACTTCACTTCCCTGAGCTTGACGCACAATTATAAGGAAAAGGGCGGGCAGTATTCCATGTACGACTGGCAGTCCGAATACATTAATCAGAATATATTGGATCAAAACGGCCTTCCCTATGACGAAGCCTGGTTTACGGACAGCGAAGGCAACAACCTGCCCCGTACGATGTTTGAATACCTGCGCGACTACCTGGGCTATTACCTCAAGGTGGAAAGCGCCGGTGCCGGCGTAAGCGGCAACCAGGTAACTGTAAATCTGGAAATAAACAACTATGGCTTTGCAGCCCCGTTGGCGCTCGATTCCTTTGACATCGTCCTGCTGGACGCCGACGGAAACGTTGTGGATCAAAAATCCGGTTGCTCGATGGCGGAGCTTCAGCCCGGCGCGAAAAACCAGATCAGCGTGACGCTGACCCGCCCGCAGGATGACCTACCCTACACCGTGGCCGTTTCCCTGAAGGCGGACGACGGCACCCCGGTGCGGCTGGCCAACAACCTGCCGTTCCAGAACGGCTACAACCATCTTGGCGTACTGAAATAAGAGAAGGGAGCGGCGATTACATTGACAACCAAAACGATTTTTAACCGCGTTCTCAGCCTGTTTGTGGCAACCGCCCTGCTGTGCGGGACGCTCTTCGTGTCTCCCGCCGCGCCCGGCGTCCGGGCGGCGGGTTTGCCCACTGTGAGCTACCAGGGCCTGACGCTGGACGACAGGACTACCACCGACGAAGACCTTCCCCTGCTGGTGCAAAACCCGGACGGGCGGGATTTCGTCTTTTTCCCGGACGAGGAAGCCATGACGCAGGGGGATACCTTTTTTGAATACGACTATGGCTCCACGGTGGAATTCACCGGCGTGGAGATGGTAGGCTGGTGGCCGAGCCAACAGGCGGTCAATAAGGTGAGTTTCCAGTATTACGATGGGGAGTGGAAGGACAGCGACCAGGAGGTCGTCCCCCAGTGGACTACTTCCGAAAGCGGCCCGGAAACCCTCAAAATCGACCTGAGCAGCCCGGTAAGCGGCACCAAATTCCGCATCAAAATCCTGGGCACAAATACGGTATGGAGCAGCAAGTGCTGCATGCATCTGTTGGCGCCCGTCACCTCCGACACCGCGCGGCTTAAATTGGAATCCGCGCTGGAAAATGCCAACAAGGTGAAAGAAAACGCTGTAGTAGGCACCCAGGCCGGACAGTACCCGCAGGAAGCCTATGACACATTTGTAAAGGCAATCGATAAAGCGCAGGCTCTGCTGGACGGCGGCGCAGCGGCGGAAGAATACGAGCAGATGGCGGAGGAGCTCTCCGCCGCGCAGGATACGTTTGAAGCTTCCGTCATCATTGCGGGCAAGTTAACCGAACCCGAGGTCACGTTGGTAAACCTCACCGCACAGGGCGGAAGCCCGCAGCTTCTGGTCAACAATCCCGGCCACGGGGACTTTGATTTCGGCCCCGGCGGCTCGGATATGTCTTCGCAAAACGCTTATATAGAATACAACTATGTGGACGTTGTCCAGATCAACGAGGTGGATTTGATCGGCTGGTGGCCCAAAGACCAGGCCGTAAAAAACATCAGCTTTGAATACTACGAAAACGGCGAATGGGTAGCAGCCGACCAAAATATTGAAGTCCCCTGGCAGGCCCCGGCGAATACGGGTGTGGAAGAGGCGCTGACGATCGAACTTGCCGATCCGGTTACCACAACCAAATTCCGCATTAAGATCAATGCGACCTACCATAGCTGGTCGAGCAAGATCAACATGCGGTTGATGGAACCCAAAGGCGAAGTCATCCGCTCCATCAAGCCCCTCTACGACGCGGTGCGTGCCGCTCAGGATTATGTGGATTCCGTCTTGATTGGGGACAAACCCGGCGAATTCCCGCAATCGGCGGTAGACGCCCTCCAGATTGTTGTCAGCGAAGCGATTGCCAAACTGGAAGACCCCAACCTGACCGAAGATGAGCTCATGGCTCAAATAGAACGGGTGGAAGAAGCAAAAGAGATCTTTATCCAGAGCCAAAACCCGGTTTCCGGAATACCGGTCGTTTCCTCAGAAGGGCTTACCCTGCAAGGCGGGAGCCTTGACTGCCTGGTGGATGGGCAGATCGCTACCGAAACCATATTTGCGGAATCGGGCGAGCTGGCGGGCGCCTTCCTTGAATTTGACTATGGCGCCGATTACCGCCTGAACGAACTTTCCATTTTGGCCTCCAATCCCATGCAGAGCGCCCCAACCGTCGTTGCTGTCCAGTATTGGGATGGGAGCGAATGGAAAACGGCAGCCGACGCCGTTGATTTAAAGTGGAAGGGCACCATCCCGAACGTAGAAGGCCGCAACATCGTGCTGTCCGCACCTGTGGCAGCCTCCAAATTCCGCATTCAGATCCTGGAAACCAACACCGGCAGCGACGAATGCCGGATCAACGAGATCCTGCTTAAAGGCCGGTTGGCGGTTGACTTGAGCGGCCTGAACGCTGTTGTAGAGCAGGCGGAAGCCATCTTGGCTGAGGAATACTCTGGTATTGATGATCTGTTGAATATCCTCCGAATCAGCCTGGCCACCGCCAAAGACGAGGAACTTCTTGCACGTTCCACTCAGGACATGGTAGATGCCATGCAAGCCGATTTACAGGCTGCGGTGGACGCTATCAACGATTATGATACCGATCAGGCCCGCTGCGCACTGATCGAAAAGCTGGACGAAGCCTCCTCCATTACCGGCGATGGGTATACGGCTGAAAGCTACGCCGCTTTGCAGGACGCCATTGCCGCTGCACAGGCTGTGCTTGACAACCCCGGCGCGACCGTTGATGAATTAACCGCACAGCTAACCGCCCTGCAAAACGCCATCGACGCGCTGGCCCCGATTCCCGGAACCGTTGATCGCCGGGCTCTGAAGACCGCCATTGATGAGGCAACGGGCTACGACCTAGACAGATACATCGACGACGGTAAGGAAGCTTTTGCCAACGCACTGAACGAGGCCGTCGCCGTTTATGAAAACGCAGAGGCCACGCAGGAACAGATTGATGCGGCTAAGGAAGCTTTGATAACCGCAATGGGCAACCTCCGGCTGCGCGCAGACAAGAGTTCCCTGGAGCAGTGGCTGAATAAGCTTGGCCAGTACGACCTGAGCAAATACACCGAGGAAAGCGTTGCCGCAGTCCTTGCCTTGAAAGCGGAAGCGGAGGCCCTACTTTCCCAGGATTTGGACAAGAGCTACCAATCACAAATCCAGGAAACCGCCCAAAAGCTGGGTGCCGCGCTCAATGCTTTGAAGTTAAAGGACGACGCCGGTTCTACCGGGGACCCGGTCACCACAGGAGACGCAGCCCCGGCCGCGGCCTTTACGGTTTTATTCATGTCATTGGCAGCACTGCTGGCGATGAAAAAGAAGAATGATAGATAAACCCCGTCAATTGTTTCCTTTCGGTTTACAAAGAACGGTTTTGTTCTGATACAGGGCCGTTGAGCCGGAACCCCCGTTTTATGGTACGTTGACCATAAGGCGGGGGGTTCCTATTTTGTGAAAAAGGGCGGAATCCGGCAGGGGAAATACAATCCGTAAGTACTGCCGCTTTTTTTGTTAGGAGATTTTTGGCTGCTCTTATTTTACAATTCAGCAAAAATAACGCACTGCCGCGAGGATAAGCAGAAGCACACCGGAGATGACGGTAAACAACCGGTCATCCGCTTTTATGTATTTGAGTTTTTTACCACAAAATTCGCCGGCACAAAGAAAAACCATCTGGCAAAGCCCCGCCGCCAGGGGGATCCCAATATCACCGCCACCGGCGATACCGGTACTGATGCCCGCGCCGAACGAATCAATGGAAAGGGCCACGCCCAAATACACCGCCTCCAGGGCATCAATGTGTTTGGAATGGTCAAAATCGCAAGATTCGGCCTCTTTTTTTTTCAGGAAGGCTTGCAGGATGATGACGATGCCCAAAACAGCAAGCATTCCAATCCCGATCAGTTTGGCAGCCTCTGGTGTGATCAACAGGGTGACAAGGCTTCCCGCCGCTACGGCGGAGCCGGTAATAAACACGGAGACCCCGCACAGGATCAACCGTGCGTACCATGGGGTGCGGATTCCCCGCAATCCGTAGGAAATCCCCATTGCCAGTGCGTCCATGCTAAGGGAAATTGCGATCAACAGTATGGTTAACAAAGCCACGGCAACCCCTCCCTCCTGCTATCCTATGAAAGAAGCCGATGTTTGGTGTCATAAGGTTGCCGGCCTGGCGAATATACATGTCTTACCCGAACCATCGCCGGAGGTAGGGCAGATCCGTTTGCGTATTCCCAGCGGCCATCCTTCCGGCATAACAGAATAGATGAAGGTGCTGTATGGTCTGGCACAGCACATCCGCCGATCAGTCGCTCACGCAGCTCAAGGTGAAAGCGGAGGAGGGGCTTTCGCCCCGCGTAGCGGAGCAACGGCTGCGGGAGTACGGAAAGAACAAACTGGCGGAAAAAAAGAAAAAGGGCTTCCTACTGCGGTTTTTGGCGCAATTTTCTGATTTTATGGTCATTATCCTACTGATTGCCGCAGCAATTTCGTTTGTGACCTCTTTTATCGAGGGAAGCGGCGACTATGTGGATTCCATCATCATTTTGGCCATTGTCGTAATCAACGCGATCACAGGGGTGGTACAGGAGAGCAAGGCGGAAAAGGCAATTGAAGCCCTGCAAAAGCTCTCGGCTCCCCAAGCGCGGGTACGTAGGGGCGGCAAAGAGCTTCATATCCCCTCCGATCAGGTCGCCGTGGGGGACATCCTCCTGCTGGATACCGGCGATTTCGTGGCGGCGGATGCCCGGCTGATCGAAGCCCATAACTTGAAGGCGGAAGAGGCTGCATTAACCGGGGAATCTGTCCCGGTAGAAAAAGAGGCCCACATCCAGTGCCCTTCCAGGGCGGCGCTGGGGGACCGGCGCAACATGGTGTTCGCTTCTTCGGTCATCACCGCCGGCCACGCTGTGTGCGTGGTGACCGGCACCGGTATGCAGACCCAGGTAGGGCATATTGCCCACATGATCAATGAGGAAGAAACCCCGCAGACCCCTTTGCAGCGCAAACTGGCGCAGACCGGAAAATTTTTGGGAATCGGCGCAATGATTGCCTGTGCAGCGATCTTTTTGCTGGGTTTGATCCAAGCGGTGCCGCCTCTTGAAATGTTCATGATTTCCATCAGCCTGGCTGTGGCTGCTATCCCAGAGGGGCTTCCCGCCGTTGTGACCATTGTGCTGGCCATTGGTGTGCGCCGCATGGCGATCAGCCGCGCGATTATCCGGCGTTTGCCGGCTGTCGAGACCCTGGGCAGCGCGTCGGTAATCTGTTCCGATAAGACCGGAACCCTGACCCAAAATAAGATGACCGTCACCGAGCTCTTTGTCCCGGCAGGCAAGGTTGCCCCTTCTTCCGCACAAGGGCAGGAGCTGCTCTCTTTCGCCGCCCTGTGCAACAATTCCTCGCTTTCCGGTTCCTGCGGGGAATGGCAGGCTACGGGCGATCCAACCGAAACCGCCCTTTTGGTCGCCGCTGCGCAGGCCGGTCAGGTAAAAGCCTCCTTGGATAACGTATATCCCAGGGTGGGGGAAATCCCGTTTGATTCCAACCGCAAACGGATGACCACCATTCATCGATTGCAGGGCGGCCGGTACCGGGTCATTACCAAGGGAGCTCCCGATGTCCTTATGTCTTTGTGCCGCCTTGCGCCCTCCGAGGCCCGGCGCATTGAACAGCAGAACGAGAATATGGCGAGCCGGGCGCTGCGCGTGCTGGGCGTGGCCTACCGGGATGTGGAAGTCCTTCCGCGTGGGGAAGCCGCTTTGGAACAGGGGCTTACCTTTTGCGGGCTGATCGGTATGATCGACCCGCCGAGGCCGCAGGCGAAGGCCGCGGTAAACGAATGTAAGCGCGCCGGTATCCGCCCGGTGATGATGACCGGGGATCACGTGGTGACCGCCCGTGCCATCGGGCCCGAATTGGGCAGCTTGGAAGAGGGCGGGAAAGCC
>CAMMKL010000084.1 GCA_946497265.1 uncultured Clostridia bacterium
AAGGAGTTGCAAAGCTGTATTGTCTTCCTAAGACCGCTTGGCCTCCGACTTATCCGGGCGGCTCCCCCCTGTTCCATGCCTTCCAAGTCGCACAGGCGGAGGGCTTCCAGCTCCTCTACCGAGAGAGTCTGGGCATAATCCGTCGGGCATTCCGGCCGGAAAGAGCGGGCCTGTGGTTCGGCGCATACACGCCTGCATTTAGACGCCCTAGCCATTTCGCTTTCCCTCCCTTATGAACCTACTGCAAAAGAATGGGCATATGCACACAACGCTATTATAGTGTGCATATGCCCATATTGTCAACCCATTTTCAATTACTCGTCACGCCCGCAGCATTTCTTATACTTTTTGCCGCTTCCGCAGGGGCAGGGATCGTTGCGGCCGATCTTCTTCCCCTTGCGTACGGTTTTATGGCCGCTGTCGGAATCGTCCATATTAGTGGAGGTGGGTTTGGCCACCTGCTCCCGCTTAGGCATCATGACCGGCTGGCGGGGCTTTTCCGGAGCAGCTTCCCCCTGTTCCCCAGCTTCCGCCGGCGCGGGCGCAGGCTGGCGGACAGCGAAACGGATGGTCAGGATCATACGGGTGGTATCCTCGCGGATGGAGGCAATCATTTCGTCGAACATGTCGAAGCCTTCCAGACGGTATTCGACAACCGGGTCGTGCTGGCCGTATGCACGCAGGCGGATGCCCCTCTTGAGCTCCTCCATGGCGTCGATATGGTCCATCCACTGCGTATCGACATTGCGCAGCAACACCACACGCTCGAGTTCACGCATAATTTCCGTACCGAATTCCTCTTCGCGCTTTTCATACAGATTCATGGCGCGCTCGGTAATTTCGTTGATGACATATTCCTGCTCCAGGTTTTCCAGTTCTTCGCCTTCGTACTGAAGCTCCTCTTCCTGAATCAGCCAACCGAGGAAATAGTTGCGCAGGCCCTCCAGATTCCAATTGTCCTTTTCGGTATTTTCGGGCAGGTATTTTTTGACCGTGTCTTCGATGGTCTGCTTGATCATCTTGACGATCTGATCCTTCAGGTTTTCTCCGTTGAGCACCTGGTCGCGTTGGCTGTAGATGATTTCGCGCTGGCGGTTCATGACATCGTCGTATTGCAGCACATTTTTACGGATGCCGAAGTTGCGGCCCTCCACCTTGCGCTGGGCGCCTTCCAGCGTGTTGGAAAGCATCTTGTTTTCAATTGGGGTATCCTCTTCCACATTGAGGCGGTCCATAATGCTCTTCATGCGATCGCCGCCAAACAGGCGCATTAGGTCGTCTTCCGTGGAAAGGTAGAACCGGCTGGCGCCCGGGTCTCCCTGACGGCCGGCACGGCCGCGCAGCTGGTTGTCGATCCGGCGGGAGTCATGGCGCTCGGTGCCCATGATAAACAGGCCTCCCGCTTCACGCACTTCTTCCGCCTCGTCTTCAATTTCGTCCTTGTATTTTTGGTTGAGCTCCTTAAAGATGCGGCGGGCCTCCAGGATTTCTTCGTTGTCGGTCTCGGCAAAGCCGGTGGCCTCGCTGATCATCTCTTCGCTGAACTGCATGCGGCGCATTTCGTTTTTGGCCAAATATTCCGCGTTGCCGCCCAGCATAATATCGGTACCGCGGCCCGCCATGTTGGTGGCGATGGTCACCGCGCCCTTTTTGCCGGCCTGGGCGATGATTTCAGCTTCCTTTTCGTGGTATTTGGCGTTGAGCACCTCATGCTTGATGCCCTGGCGCTTAAGAAGCTGGCTTAAATGCTCCGATTTTTCAATGGAGATCGTGCCTACCAGCACGGGCTGCCCCTTCTCATGCGCTTCTACGATATCACGGATTACCGCTTTGAACTTGCCCTCTTCAGTACGGAAGATGGCGTCCGGGTAGTCGCGGCGGATGACGGGTTTGTTGGTTGGGATTTCAATAACGTCGAGCTTATAAATCTCCCGGAATTCCTCTTCTTCCGTCATCGCAGTACCGGTCATGCCGGAAAGGCGGGTATAAAGCCGGAAGAAATTCTGGAAGGTGATGGTGGCCAGGGTTTTGGATTCGCGCTCTACTTTTACGCCTTCTTTCGCCTCAATGGCCTGGTGCAGCCCTTCGTTGTAGCGGCGGTCGTACATCAGGCGCCCGGTAAATTCGTCTACTATAATGACTTCGCCGTCTTTGACTACATAATCGATGTCGCGGTGCATCACGCCGTGGGCGCGGATCGCTTGGTTGATGTGGTGCTGCAGGGTGATGTTCTCGGCGTCCGTCAGATTTTCCACGTTAAAGTAGGTTTCCGCCTTTTTAACGCCCCGCTGGGTCAGAGTAGCGGTTTTGGCCTTTTCGTCTACAATATAATCAGCGTCTTCAAAGAGCTCGTCGGTATCTTCTTTGGCGTTGGTTTCCGCCACCTTGACCATGTCCAGAGTCTTGGCAAAGCGGTCGGCAATCGTATACATCTCGGTGGATTTGTCTCCCTGCCCGGAAATAATAAGCGGGGTTCTCGCTTCATCGATCAGGATGGAGTCCACCTCGTCCACGATGGCAAAGGCATGCCCGCGCTGCACCTTCTGTTCCTTGTAGGTTACCATGTTGTCGCGCAGGTAGTCGAATCCCAGTTCATTGTTGGTGCCGTAGGTAATGTCGGCGTTATATGCCTCTTTGCGAGCTTCGTTGTCCAGGTCATGTACAATCAGGCCCACTTTGAGCCCCAAAAAGCGGTATAGCTTTCCCATCCATTCCGAGTCGCGGCGAGCCAGGTAATCGTTGACGGTAACGATATGCACGCCTTCCCCCGTAAGCCCATGCAGATAAGCCGGCAGGGTCGCCACCAAGGTCTTACCTTCACCGGTACGCATCTCTGCGATGCGTCCCTGATGCAGGACGATGCCGCCGATCACCTGCACCGGGAAATGCTTCATCCCCAGCACGCGGTAGGAAGCCTCGCGGCAGACGGCGAAGGCGTCGGGAAGGATGTCGTCCAGCGTCTCCCCATCCGCCAGACGATCCTTCAGTACGTCGGTCTGTGCGGCAAGCTCCTCGTCCGACATATCCTCATATCGTTCTTCTTTCAGCAGTACAGCGTCACAGATAGGCTGGATCCGCTTGAGTTCCCGCTTGCTGTAGTTGCCGAACAGTGATTTTAAAACGTTCATTTTTTCACCTCTAAACAAAGTTCCGTTTCCGGAGTGATAACACATTTAATAAGGCCGGCGAATACCGTCCAACGTAATCTTTTTTATTATAGCATAAACCCGTTAAAAAAGCACGAATAATTTCACGGTTTTGCTTCATTGCCCTTTCCGTCAGCAGGAATCCCCCAACGGTCGATGCCCGCACGCTGCAACGCGCCTATCACCTTGGCGCGTAAGTCCGGATAGCCTTTTTCCAGCGTGTGCACAAGTTCGTGGGTCTGCCGGCGCGCGGTGTCTCCGTCCGCCGGGCACCGGCTTTTTTCCACCGGCAGCCGGTACCGCCGCGCTACGGAGGCAATCTCCTTTTCCTCGCAGAACACCATTGGGCGGATGAGCCACAAGCCCTTACGGGAAAGGTAGCTTTTGGGTGAAAAGCAGCCTAAGGTTCCGCATTCAAACAGGTTCATAAAAAAGGTATTCACCGCATCGTCGTAATGATGCCCTAGGGCAATCCGGCTGCATCCCGCTTCCTTAGCCATATTGTGTAACATCCCGCGGCGCATACGGGCGCACAGGCTGCAAGGGTTCTTTTCCTTTCGGTCCTCAAAAATTACCCGGCCCAGTTCCGTCCTTCGGACAATATAGGGCACCTTCAACCGGTGGCACAGCTCTTCGATCTGGGTATAATCGGCGGGCTGCCCTCCGAACTGCGGGTCCACCGTCAGGGCGGCCAAGGAAAACGACTGAGGATAATAATTCCTGAGTTCCGCCAAAGCGCACAACAGCACCAGCGAATCCTTTCCTCCAGACACCCCCACCGCGACACGGTCGCCTGCCTCTATCATGTGATAGCGCTCCATCGCGGCGCGCATCCGACCCATTAGTTTCTGCATACGGCCCCCCTATCGGCGTTCATGGTTTTGCTGCCAAAAGATGAGCATCGCGGTGAGAACCACCACGGCAATTACGCCTAATACAATCAAAAACACTTTCATATGCTAGTCTCCTTCGGCACCGCCGCCAGGCCTTTTGTTTTGGCCCCGGTTTTTTGTAACCTAGGACCATAGCTTATTTGGTGTTATTGTATCACAAGGGTCAGCCTTTGTAAAATAAATATCCTCTTTCCCACATTCTTTATTGACAAAAGCGATTTAATAGTGTATATCTAGTATTATACATTATATAGTACTAGATAAAACCAGAGAAGGGAGGCCCCGGATGAATATCCAGTTTAAAAAAGGCGTGCTGGAAATGTGTGTGCTTCTGATGCTGGAACAACGCGACAGCTACGGCTACGACATCGCTAACGAGCTTTCCCGTACGATTTCGATTTCCGACGGCACGGTTTACCCGATCCTGCGGCGTTTAAAGCAAGATGGTTATGTTTCCTCTTATCTGGCGGAATCGCCCGGCGGGGCGCCACGTAAATATTACGCCATCACGCAGCAGGGGGTGGAGTTGGCCACCGCATTGAAGGAGGAATGGCAGACATTCTGCACGCAGGTCAATACATTCGTGGAACAAGGAGGAAAAAAGCAAGATGTGCAGACATGAATTTATGGCGCACCTATACAACGCATTGAAAAATCTTTCGCCACAGGAGCGCGAAGATATTTTAAACGACTATGAGGAGCATTTCCGTATTGGTTTGGAAATGGGGAAAAGCGAGGCGGAAATTGCAGATTCTCTGGGTTCCCCCGAAGAACTGGCCGCCTCTTTTACCGAGGACGCCGGCGTCCCCCTTCCTAAGAAAGAAATCCTACCGGGGCCGGAGGATTATGGCGACAGCCGGCGCACGGATGTATCCCCTTATGATCAAAACGTTTCCCAGCACGCGGACTATTATGAAGCGCAAACCGGTCGGGCCGGAACCTATGACTCTTCTATACAGAGCCATTCGGAGTGTGAGCGCCCCCATCCCCGTATCGGCATGGCGGTTTTGCTGGTCTGCCTTACGCTATTATTGGTGATTCCTGCTGGTGTCCCTTGTTTTTTGGCAATTTTAGCCGCCATCATTGCCCTCGCTTTTACCGCAGGTTGGTTTGGCGTCTCTATGCTGGTTTTTTACGGCTCCACTGCCGCTTGGCTGATCGCCGGGATTGCGTTGCTCTGCCTGTGTGCCTGTCTGGCCCTTTGCCTAATTGCCTATATCTCCGGCAGTTGTAAGCTGGCCGTAAGGTTCGTCCGGTTCTTTGTCCGAACCGTTTTCGGAAGAAAGGGGGCTTTCTCATGAAAATCCTTGGAAAAATCGCCGCCGCCCTGTTCGGCGTGTTTTTGGTGTTGATGACCGTCTCGGTCGTCCTGTTTTCCGTAACAGGCGATCTGCACAACGTATTGGTTCAATTTGACGCGCTGCCCGGTGTCAACATTGGTTATACTTCCTCTGGAAAAGGGAAACCGGAACAACAAACGCACGACCTATCCTCTATCCGGAACATCTCCATCCGGGCAAATTCCTGTACCTTAAACATAACGCAGGAAGAATCTTCTCAGCTCACCGCAGAATGAAACTCTGCTGTTAGCCTTAGCGGGAAAAAGCGGTTTCGCCTTACTTCTTCGGTGGAGGGGGGCACCCTATACCTCACCGTAGAACGGGATTCCGGTTTTGATCTGTTCCTTTTCTTTACGGAATCCGACAGCCGGTTGGACATCGTGCTCCCCAAAGCATATACCGGCGGCCTTGCGTTGAACACAAGCGCCGGCTCCACCGGCCTTACTGGTATTAACTTGTCCGGGGAACTTACCATGAATTGCAACGCGGGCCATTTAAGTTTGAATAACGTCGCCTGCGGCTCCTTCCGCCTGGATGCTAACGCTGGGAAACACTCGCTGCAAAACCTAAACGTACGGGGGGAAGCATTTATTGATACAAACGCCGGCAGCATAGAGGGCATTTCGGCGGGAACCCTTTCGCTCAACGGCAACGCGGCAGAGCTTTCCCTGGCGCAGGTTTCTTCGAATCTTACGCTGACCGGAACGGCCGCAACCTTTCATATTGTCTATGAATCCGTAACCGGCGGCGTACTTATGGACTGCAACGCTTCCACCGTTACTTTAGAGATTCCCGCAGGGGCCCCCGTCCAACTGAAAGACAACACAAACCGAAGCAGCCATGTAAACGACAGCGTCAATTGGACAGCCGGTGGGACACAAATGCAAGAAGCGAAGTATACCATCGAATTGAACGGCAACGCTACTACTTATAACATCGGCACTACGTAACGGCAATCGCAAGAAGGGGCCATGCGCAAAGGAAAATTTCCTTTGCGCATGGCCCCTTCTTGCCGTTTTTTTGACTTTACTGTTCCCGCAGCCATTGCAGTGCGGCGCGCAGCACCCGGCGGTCGTTCTCGTACCGGAACAGCTCCTGTGCCTGCGAAGCGGTCGCCCACTGGAACCGGTCAATCTCGGTGTGTTGGATGGTAACGCTGCCCTCCTGTTTTTCTGCCAGAAAAAACACTACCTGTTTTCGAATGCGGCCGAACGGGCGATAGGCGCTCACTTCCCGGAAACCCTTGCAGATGCTTACCTGCAATCCGGTTTCTTCGCAAACCTCCCGCATTGCGGTTTGTTCCTCGCTTTCCCCTTCCTCCACATGGCCTTTGGGGAAGCCCCAATGCCTGCCGTTACGGTTTTTTACCAATAGGAAAAGCGTCGGCCCCGCTTTTTGCCTCCAAAAAATCACCGCGCCGCAGGATTTTTCATAAAGGCAAAGCATTTTGCGCGGTACATTCCCCTCTATCGCGCGTACCGCCGCGCGCAGCTCAGGCTCATAATATACAGACCCCTCAGGCGCCACTATGATGCGCTCCTGTTCCCCCCGGTCCACGACGGCAATGACTGTCCCATGGTATCGCCGTATGGGAGGGCGCGCCCCGGCAAGATAAGCCGGCTTGCCAAGAAAAGGCATGCTCACTATTCTGCCGCGATAAAGGCGCAGCAGGGAAGAGTCCCGCACTGCCTCTTTCTTTTCCAGTTCTATTTCCACGCGTTTGCCCAGCATATGCGCATCACCTGCCTTTCTTCTGTAATGTTATACCAATTATAATAAAAGGATTTGCTTTTGTTTGCAAGGGCAATTTAAGTTCTTTTCCAATTTATATCGTTGCTCTTTTCCGAATACAGACGGTACTGTTCTGGTTTCTCCTGTTATGTTAAGGCTGTACTTATTAGGCAAGCCGTCACAATACGGTTTGCTAACGTAATTTAGAAAACATTGCGGGGCATTAAAAGCCTTGTTCGTTAGCAAGTCTGGAAGATTTTACACTTTATTCGTTGCTAGCCGGTGCTAAGCGGTGGTATAATATACATTCAAGCGAAATGACTTTTATTGTAACGACAGGAGGGCCGCTCATGGACGTTCGGGTGAACGATATTCTGGAAATGAAAAAAGCGCATCCCTGTGGGGGGAAACAATTTTTGGTGCTGCGTTCCGGCATGGATTTCAAACTACGCTGCGTAACTTGCGGCCATGAAATCATGATCCCACGGGTCAAAGCGGAAAAACATATCAAAAAAATAATCCGAGAAACAAACAACGATGAGCAATAGCGGCCCATAGTGACGGCCAAACCAAATATAATTAAGGAAGTGCTGATTGTTGTTTGATAAATTGGAAATTTTCGAAAGCCGGTATGAAGAGTTAAACCAAAAGCTATACGACCCTTCCGTGGTATCCGACCCGGCGCAATATCAGGAAATCATGAAGGAAACTTCCTCCCTTCAGCCGCTGGTGGAGAAGTATCGGGAGTTCAAGCGGGCAAAATCTGATTTTGCGGAGGCGCACGATTTACTGGAAGGCGGCGGGCTGGACAAAGAATTCCGCGAGATGGTGCAGGAAGAGCTGGAGCAGGCGCGTCAGGCGCAGGAAACGCTTTCTGAAGAGCTAAAAATTCTTTTGCTGCCCAAAGACCCCAACGACGGTCGCAACGTGATTGTGGAAATCCGCGGCGGGGCAGGAGGGGAGGAAGCGGCGCTCTTCTGCGGCACCCTTTATCGGATGTATTGCATGTATGCGCAAGCCCGCGGCTGGCAGACTGAGTTGGTCAATGCAAACGAAACCGAATTGGGCGGCTATAAAGAGGTAAGCTTTATGATCTCCGGCGCGGGGGCATATTCCCGCCTGAAATACGAAAGCGGCGTACATCGGGTGCAGCGCGTGCCGGAAACGGAAACACAGGGACGTATCCATACCAGCACGGTGACGGTAGCGGTTCTTCCCGAAGCCGAAGACGTGGAGCTGGAAATCAATCCCGCCGACCTGCAGATTGATACCTACCGTTCCAGCGGCGCGGGCGGCCAGCACATCAATAAGACTGAATCAGCCATCCGTATTACACACCTGCCCACCGGCGTAGTGGTGGAATGCCAGGATGAGAGAAGCCAATATAAAAATAAGGATAAGGCGATGCGCGTACTGAAAAGCCAACTGCTGGAAGCCAAACGCCAGGAACAGCAGGATGCGGGGGCGGAAGAACG
>CAMMKL010000085.1 GCA_946497265.1 uncultured Clostridia bacterium
CCGGAGGCCACCACCGAAAGCTCCTTTCCGCGGTATACGCCGGTATAACCCAGCATCCCTCTCACCGTATTAAAGCATCGGAGATTGTCCAGATAATGTTCTGCAATGTATTGGGCGCGCAGCGGGTCGCCCGGCATCAGCACGATTTCTTTAACATCTCCCGGCTGTGCCGCATTGTGCGGGGTTGCCATAGCGGTTCCTCCTTTTCAAAAATAAATGTAAAGCGGACGATTTCTTTTTATTCTTATTTTAAATGGTTGAAATTAGGATAGTGAAACCTTTTTCTTATAATACAACAGAATACTAACCTTAGCAAACCGCCAAAACCGTTTTGATGCTAAGAAAACCGTTACCACAATACTTTTTAGATATATCTAACGGGCTCTCAATAGTTTTTTGGCATTTTCAAATACCGGACGGAAGTTGATTTTTAAAATTGCCAATACAATTGCGATTTCGATCCATACCCAATAATCCGGTTCTAAAATCATCACAAAACATTCCGTTAAGAGCAATATCGTATTTACCGCCAACCTCAACGGGCTCCAATGGATCCGTATATATTTTTGGGTAGTGGTGGCGCGGATGAGAAAAACGCAGAAATAACTGAGGAAGGTTGCAAAAGCCGCCCCGTTGACCTGAAAGATAGGAACTAAGATAAAGTTTAAAACAACGTTAATAGCCGCCCCAGCGATCATTGTAAACATGGATTGCAGGCTGTTTTTTTTGACCATGTAAACACTGGCCAGAAAATTAACCAAACAGGAAAAGACGGTAGCTAATACAAGCAGCGGAATATACTGCCAAGCTCCAAAATAGCTTTCCTCGGCTGTAAGAACACGCACAATCACTTTAGACATCACAATCAGCAGCGAAGACGCCATGAATAGGATCGAGGTATAGGAATATGCCACTTTCGTAAAAAAGTGGGAACGGTTTTTTTCTTCCGTGATGGCGGACATCTGCCAGGCATCTAAGAATACACTGGCGACGAGCGTGACAATAGAAGGGATTTTATAGGCTACCGCATACAGGCCGTTCGCCGCGTCCCCCAGATAATAGGATACCACATAACGGTCTGAAACATGAATCACCCACCAAAACATGGTATTCGGGATCATCGGAATGGCATATTTCAGCATAGAACGCACTGTTTTGAGGCGGACGCCTTTAAAACGGACGTGGCGGTACAGGCGCCCTGTGAAAAACAGGAAAAGAACCGACAAGGTGTCCGACGAAATGATGGCGCCCAAGTACCCCATAACTCCCCAGTGGAACTGTACCAGATACAAGACGTTAAACAAAATCGTGGTCGCGGTGCTGAGCACGCCGTCAACAGCATACAGCCGTACCTCCCCCTTTGCCCGCACAAATTGAGAGCAAATCGAACGCAGGGAAGACATCAGAACAAACAAATACATCAAAACCGTCTGATCGGATACAAAATCAATTTTGCTGACCAACGGATAAAAACACAATAGGATAACAAAGCCGGCGAATACCGCGGCAAGTCCGGTAGAAAAGACATCGGATTTTCTAACTGTTTTGTCCAATCCAAAACGAATCACCGCATTGACAATCCCCAACGAGACCAAAGGCATCAACAAATTACCCGTCTGCAAAATCAGGTCGGTTACGCCAAACTCACTTGGGCTTAGAACCTTGGAGTACAAAGGCATTAACAGGAAGACTAAAACTTTGGAACTAAAAGTGCCGATAGCAAAAATAAAGGTATTCGACAGCAGCTTCTTATACTTATTCACGTCAGTTTCCCACCCCGCTGTTTTTTCTTATCTGAATGGTATGGACCAATTGCAGGATTTCTTCTTTCCCCATTTTCTGGCATGCAAGCAAAAGCTGCCGGAATTCGGGCCGGTTATGCAATAGTTCCATGCTCTTCCTTAGCTGCCTTTCCGCTGGATCGCCATTCGTAAAGGGCGCCGGATCGTCTTTTACCAATAGATATTCTACCGGCACTTGAAAGTACCGGCAAATTTTTGCTGTATACTGAGCCGAAAGCGCTTTGGTGCGGCCGGCTTTTAATTCCGAAAGGGAACTTCTGCTGATTTGCAGCTGACGGCACATCGCCGTAATGTTGGTACCGGATCTACGGCATAACTCTTCAATCCTATTATACATTGTACCCATAGCATACCTTCTTTTGATAAGTTACAAACATTTCTTTACAACCCATAAGAATGCTTTTATAGTATTACAGAATTATGTAATTGTCAATCTTTTTCTTTCCAATCTTCCTTTATTGTATTTTAAACGACGCTTCTCAAAAGTTTACGGCTCCATTTCCAATGAAATAGGGTGACAGGTTACAGTATTGTAATCCCATATAAATTTCTTTATTAAAATTAAATTCTTAAGATTTTATGATACACTGCTTTTCAAGAGAGGAATTCAAGATAATATATAAATATGAAAAAATATTATGAAATGCGTGTAAAAAGCAAACCACGACAATTGATTATTGGATAAGGAAGGGGGTATTCACAATAGCAGTTTCATCTCATAAAAAGAGGATTACCGCTATTTGCCTCTTTTGCCTCGCCGTTGCCATTGTGGGCGCTTTCTTATTTGTCTGGAAGAGCGTGCGGTATCAAAATTATAAAGAGGAACCCGATATCCCCGCACATGAAATTACCAAACAGATTTTATCGGAATTAAGCATTACAGACATGACGGCTGTCCCCTATGGACAATTGTCGCGCCATTATGATCTTCCTTCTTTTTTAATTCGTGATTTTTCCGTTTATATGAGCTCCTCCGCCAACCGGGGCGACGAGCTGGCTTGTTTTCGTCTTTGGGACCCAATGGATTATCCGGATTTGGAACAATTAATTGCAACGCATATTGAAATCAAATCCCAAGGCTTTAAAGAACTTAGCCCTACCGAATACGATAAGATTCAGCAATATCGCATTGAATGGAAGGGCAGCTATGTACTGGTTTATATTGGTAACAATCCCGATACGGTTTCAAAAATTTTTTATACCATACTCGCTTAAAATTCTTGCATTTTGATTTTACTTATGCTATACTAATTTACTGTTAGGCGGATGTAGTTCAATGGTAGAACACCAGCTTCCCAAGCTGGATACGCGGGTTCGATTCCCGTCATCCGCTCCACACCTGCGGTGAGTAAGTTGCACACCGCAGGTTTTCTTTTTTGTCAGATCTTGTGCCCACATTTTCAGAGGGCACTTTTTTGTAACGCAAACCCACCAGGCTAAGCCGGGGCGCACTGCGTTCCAGGTTTGGCCTTTTCTTTTATTTTTCATACTCGCGTTTGTAGCGGGTATCTTTTTTGCTCCGACGTATTTTTTGCCAACGGTCGATATACGCCATCCGCCTGCTTCCTTGCTCGTCCTCCAAATATCACGCTTGGTGCCTATACGCTTGTAAACGCATAGCTACGCATTAGTGTGCTATGAGTACCCTTCTGTTAGATCGCATTTTTGATGAAATCTTTTTTGTAACACAAACCTGCGGTGAGCAATTTGCGACCACAGGTTTGTGGGTGCGACTCGGCCACCCGCGTTCGTAGCGGTTTTTGGGGGTAGCGTCCCCACTTCGTTCCAATTTTTTCCATAGCCCGTACATTGATTGGGAGCATTTCCAATTAGTACGGGCCCTATTTTTTTAAATATAATCCCTGCCATAACTGATCCATTTCTGTGTTGGGCTCTGCCTTCGTACCGTTAAACATAAGGTTTACCTACAGCCCGCGCCCCCATAAGCTTATCCCTTAGGACGCCGTCTCTTCCGTTGTTGCAGATATCTGTTTTAACGCCTTTCGGAACTGGAACGTAAAAAGAACGCAGGTAAAAGAAACAGCCAGGAAATCCGCCACCGGCTCCGCCATGTAAACCGCCGTTGCTTTATCTGCTGAGAAAAACAGAGGCATGATGTAAATCAGCGGGATCAACAGGATAAATTTGCGCATAATTGCCACTAGGATGGACGCCTTTGCATTGCCCAGGGAAGTAAAGGTCATTTGGCAGGCAATCTGGATGCCAAACAGCAGCAGGCAAGCCATGTAAATACGGAGAGCGGTTTTCGTGAATGCCAAAAGTTCCGGGGAATTGGTAAACATAGCGGCAAACGCTTGAGGGAATAGCATCACGCATGCCCATAACAGCGTAGAATATACTAAACTGGCTCTGAGCAGCAGCCGAAAGGCCGCCTTCACCCGGTGGGGGTTGCGTGCGCCGAAGTTGTAGCTGATAATAGGCTGGGCACCCTGTCCAAGCCCCTGCAAGGGCAGCATGGCAAACTGCATCACACTGGTCAGGATGGTCATGGCACCGACCGCAATATCTCCCCCATAACGCAGCAAAGAGGAATTAAAGCAGATAGAAATCACGCTTTCACTGGCCTGCATGATAAAGGTGGACAGTCCCAGGGCCAAGCTCGGAAGAACGATGCTCGCATCCAATCCCAGGTTTTTAACCCGGAGCTTAAGATGCGTCTTTTTCCCACAAAGAAAAAGGAGCACCCATACACAAGACATAGCCTGTGATAGGACGGTCGCCCAAGCAGCACCCGCCACTCCCATATGAAAACCAAAGATAAAGATGGGATCCAGGATGATATTCGCCACCGCGCCGATGAGCACGGAAAGCATACCGGTTTTGGCAAAGCCTTGGGCGGTAATAAACGCATTCATGCCCAGTGTCATCTGTACGAACAGCGTACCTATGGCATAGATATTCATGTATTCGACACCATATTCAATGGTGTTTTTACTGGCCCCGAACGCCATAAGAAAATCCCGGTTCCAGATGAGAAGCGCCGCTGTCAAAAGGATAGAAATCAGGAATTGAACAACAAAGCAATTGCCAAGAGTTTTTTCTGCGGATTTGTGATCCCCTCTTCCCATAAAGATGGAGGCCCTCGGTGCGCCGCCGTAACCGGCAAATGCTGCGAACGCCGTTACAATCATAATCAAAGGCATACACACCCCGACACCGGTCAGGGCTTTATCCCCGGTATCCGGGATGTGGCCGATGTATATGCGGTCCACAATATTATAGAGCATATTGATGATCTGTGCTGTTACGGTAGGTAAGGCCAGCTTTAAAAGAAGTTTTCCGACTGGTTCCTTACCCAAAAAATCCCTTTCTTCACTCATGACAGACTCCTCTTTCCGATGCAATCTTTGTATTTTCTGCAATTCGTTCATTAAAACGGGTAAATTGTTTCTCCTCTTCCTTGGTAAAACCCTGAAATATTTGTTTTCGAAAGTTTTCACGCACCTCTTCTATTTTTTTCGTAATGGGGCTGGACTCGGAGGTAAGGGAAAGGTGAATGCGCCTCCGATCTTCGGTATCCTGCCGGCGCAGCAGCAGGGATTTTTGGATCAAGCTTTCTACCGCCTGTGATACATTGCTTTTCGAAAGCATCCGAAGCTCTACAATATCTGCGGCGGTATCCCGGCCGGGATTGTTGTAAAGGAAACTGATGATGGTAGCTTCGATAGGTACCAAGCCATACTGGTCGCAAACTGGTTTGAGCAAACTGTCATACAATTTGATGATTCGCCGAATGTTCACTAAAAGCGTATTTGTGCGGTACATATGGAACTCCCCTTTTCAATAGTGTAAAAACAATACTGTTATATATATAACGGTTTCTACAACAAACTATTTTACTCTTAAAATTCAAAGAGTCAAGTAGTAACCAAACTTTTTTTCAGTTTATTTACATTCATAAAAGAAAAGCCTATATACACAAATCCCTCAAAGACGGATCACCACTCAAACATTCAGAGGAAGTATTACTACATAAACTTCGAAACAAGAGGAACCGTATTATGAAATCCTGTAAATGGGAAGAAAATTCCCAATAACCTTTAACTCCTATACGAAGAAAAGCGCGCTGCGATATGATTGCAGCGCGCTTTTTCGGAATTTACGTGATTATAGGATCTGCTGGATCTCGGCGGCCGTAACCTCTTTTACCAGGACGCCGTTTTTCACACTGATTGCCGCCGCTACACCGGCAGCCTCCCCAATCCCCACACAGATGGGCATCGCGCGGTAATTGGAATGCGCCATATGGGTTCCGGATATGTTCCGCCCACACAGCAAAAGGTTCTCAATCCTTTGCGGCAGCAGGCAGCCGTATGGAATCGTATACCCTTCTGTTTGTGGAAATTTCCTTTGCAGACCGGTTTTATCCAAACCGGCGCCGGTAATGTTGTGGACGTCAAAATTGAATATCGCCCCTTTTACCACCCAGTCGTCAAAATACCGCGCCGCCAAAATATCTTCTTCCGTCAGCTTGGAAAGCCCCTCAAAATGTCTGGTTTCCCGCACACCGATAAGAGAAGCCGAGCTCAGCAAAAAGCATCTTTCATACCCTGGGACAAACTCACGCAAAAACTGCAGCACTTGAGGCATCTGTTTTCGGCACAGGAGTTCCGCTTTTGTCAAATCCTGTTCCTTGGTGCCGTCAACCTCAACGCAGTTTGTCATATTGCACGCCACCACACCCGGAAGCGGAGACGGATATAGGAGGACATGGCCCGCCGGATAAGGGATATGTTCGCGCGCCAGTGCTTGCAGTTCCCCTTTTTCCGTTTCATAGGTATCCTCAAATCCGTACAGGAAAACCGCTTTGCCGTAGTCCACCCCGCCTACTTTAAACATCAAGGTTACCGGCTGCATTTTCTCGTCATCTTCCCGGCCTTTATAATAAGGGACGCCCGCTTTAGCCGCTACGTCCCCGTCGCCGGTAGCGTCAATAACAGTCTTTGCATAAATAGCCTGACGGCCGGATTTATTTTCCACAATGATACCCGCTATTTTCTCTTGATCCAAGATAACATCACTGACAAAGGTATAAAGCATGACCGAGACCCCGGCTTCCGACAGCATCTGAAGCATCAAACCTTTGAGCTGTTCCGTATCAATGAATTTTTCTTCCAAATTCGGCGTGCTGATTTCATCCCGCAACGCTACGCTGCGCGAAAGCAATTCATGATACAGCTTGCTGTCACAGTTTCCAACCCAATGGCTCATTGCTCCGGAGGTAGCCATTCCGCCCACACAATTCTGCTGTTCCACCAACAATGTCTTAGAGCCCTGACGAGCCGCCGCAAGCGCTGCAGCAAACCCTGCGGGCCCGGCTCCAGCCACCAGAACATCATACTCACCGGTTACAGGAATCTTTCTGGATTTTTCTTCATAAAACAAAGCTATTCCGCTCCTTCCTTGTTTTCCTTTATTATACATGGATTCAAACGGAATTGCTTTTTTATTTTTGTCCTTTTCCTTTTCTATGTTTGACCTCTTTGGGATTTTGGAACTCTTCCGTGGTTATCTCAGATTTTTTCCCTTTGTTCTCTAACAGGTATTCGCTGGGGGATCTTTGCGTTATTTTTTTAAAAACAGTGGAAAAATGAGAGAAATTACGGTAGCCCACTTCAAAAGCAATTTCCGAAAGGGGTAACCGGGAAATATTCATCAAATGGATTGCCCGCTCAATCCGTACGGAATTGATATAATCTATGATGGTACTATTGGTGCTTTTATGAAACAGCCTGCTCAAATAGCTGGGGCTGCAAAAGCAGTTGCTTGCCAATGTTTCCAAAGAAAGATCCTGGTTAAAATGCTGCTGTATAAAATAAATGGTAGCGTTCACGATCGGATTGTAGTAGCTCTCTCCTGTTAAAACATTATCATACAAAGAATAGGCGTAAGAAAAGGAGGCGCTTAACAGCCGGAAATCCTGGATCAGCTCCTGCTTTTGTTCAGGCGAAAGCGGCACAATCACTTGATCACGTTTCTGTTTCATGATGTTATAATCCAAACCATTCTTGATGCAAGATTCCTGCAATATACGGAGCGATTTTTCTTCATCGGTGCAAAATTCACCTACACATAAAAAGGCCAGAAGCTTATCGTGGAAAAAAATCGGAAAAATCAGCTCTTCCAAGCCCAAATAACAGGTACCATAAAAATACCGTTTTCTTTTTTGGCATTTATTCGCAATACGGACCTTTCCCAAAGAACAGGTTTTTAAACATTGATCGTTCCTCTTTGCCTGCGCACAAAAAGAATTGTCGTGTAACCCATAGGGCATCAAACCTTTTTGAAAAAAAGGATTGCGGAAAAAAGCCTGGGTAACATCGTGAAAGTTGACCGTTGCCTGATACTTCTGCTCTAGTTTTTTCAGACTCAAAATCAAAAAATCGGCAAATTCCTTTTGTTTCCTCATAATCAAGTTTCACCTCTTTTTAATTTTAACATGATATCCAAGTATATATAACACTTTAAAACAAATATCGGCTTTACCTTGGATTGGACCCACCGGGCAGAGGCCTTCCCGTAATTCCTTAACAAAAAAACGGAAACCTTCCGCCAAAATGGATACGGCAAGAAGGTTTCCGCCTTATGTTACATCCGAATTATTTGTTTCGATGATTTCTATTTCTCACTGCAAGCCACAAACCAGCCGCAGCCAAAAACATAACAGAAAGGGCTGCTACCGGAGCGCCGTCGCCCGTGGTGGGCACTTCGTCGGTTGCTTCCTTGCCCTCGGAGCCGGTTCCG
>CAMMKL010000086.1 GCA_946497265.1 uncultured Clostridia bacterium
GGACCTGGTCGGAAAGCCCGGCGAGCCCCAGCAGGGTGGGCAGAAGGTCGGGCGGGTTGAGGAAGCCGTCCTTTTGCCCGGGCTCGATGTGCCCCGGATAACGGATCAGGAAGGGCACGCGGAAGGAATCGTCGAACCAATACCCCTTGTACATCATGGAATGGCTTCCCATCATCTCGCCGTGGTCGGAGGTGAAAATGACGATGGTATCCTCTTCGATCCCCTTTTCTTGGATCGCGTCCAGGATGCGCCCGAACTGCTCGTCAATGCCGCTGACCGCCGCAAAATAGTTGAGCACGTTAGCCTGCGCTACGCCCTGGTAGTTGGCGGCGCGCTCCTTCCACTCCTGGGGGATTTCCTCCGGCAGGGGGGAGAGGGCGCAGGGGCTGTTCAGCAGCTCTTCGGTGCTTTTGCCTTCATATAGCTTTTTGTAGCGTTCGGGCACCTGCTCAAAGGGCATGTGCGGCGGGTTGGAGGCCACAAACAGGAGGAAGGGCTTTTCTTCGTCGCGCATCGCGCCGCCCTTGTTGGTGATGTAATCCACGGCGACGTTGGTATCGATCACGGGCGACCATTCCTCGAAACAGCGCACGTCCTCCACCTTGTCGTCGGTCGCCCAGTAATGGGGGTGGAAGTGGTCGTCGTGGCAGCCGTAAGAATACCAGAAGTTGAAGCCGTGCCGCCGGTGCTTGGGGGTAAACGCGTCCCAGATTTTTCCGTCGTCTGCACGGCGTGCTTCCAGGTAGGCGGCGTCGCCCGGTTCGGGGGCGTCTAAGTGCCATTTGCCGATGTAACCGCAGTCGTACCCGTTGCGTGCGAAAATATCCGGCAGGCATTCCTTATTTGGGCGCAGATAAACGCCGTAGCGGTTGCCCTCGGTGTTGCAGTTGCCTACAACGCCGTTGGAGAAGGGGTACTGTCCGCTGAACAGCATACCGCGGTAGGGGCTGCACACCGGAAAGCTGGATACCGCGTGGGAAAGGTACAGGCTCTGCGCGGCAAAGCGATCCAGATTCGGCGTAATGACAGGGTCTTTTCCCAGAAACCCCATGGCGCGCTGCCGGAATTCATCCGGGATCACATAAACGATATTCGGACGTTTGCTCATGATCAAAACTCCCTTTTTGTATAATAAAGCGTGATGAACAGGGGGAAAGGTCCTTTTCAGCAAAAAAGGATAAAAGAAAGTGCGTAAAAGCAGAACAAGAAAATTTTCGCCCGCCCTTTTTAAAAGGCGGCGGATTCCAAAGGAAGCGCCTTTGCCCGCTCCCCGCAGGAAGCGAAATTCCAGGATTTGAAGGCTTAGGAGGAGAAAAATCGGATGTTTTTTCGTGGGGAACCCCGGCTTGTGCTGTTTGCGGACAGGGCTTGCCTTTTCGACAGCCTGCAAGGGGAAAGGCGGCTATATTTTTAATGCAGCACAATCTGCTCCGCAAGGGCGTATAATTCGCGTATGTAATAGGTAGGGAAGACATACCAGGGGGTATCCGCCGGGATGCTGTAGGGGGTGAGGAACTGCTCCCGCGCGATCAAAGAGGCCCGCAGCTGATGGAACCCGTCCGTCACGATGGCGACCTCCGTCCCCAGGTTGTTCTGCATCAGAAGCCGCTTGCTGAAGGAGATGTTTTCCTCGGTATCGCTCGATTCATCCTCCATCAGGATGCGCTTTTCGTCGATGCCGTTCTGTACCAGCCAGGTTTTCATCGCCTGCGCTTCGGAAACGGCCTCGCCGCCCCCCTTGCCGCCGGACACAATGCACACCTTATCCGGGTACTGTTCCAGATAGCGCTTGGCGGCCTCCAGCCGTTTGGTCAGCATCAGGCTGGGGGAATCGCCGTTTACCTTGCAGCCTAGCACCACCACCGCGGCGGTCTCCGGCGGGGTGCGGCCGGCGGCGGAGATCATGAAGCCGGAAAGGATACCGGCCGAAAGGATCCCAATACCGGCGACAGCCGCCAAAAATGACAAGAGGGTTTTTCCCGCCCGTGTGTGCCACCAGCGCTTGAGCAGGCGCGTTGCCGCTTCGGAAAACGTGGCGAACAGGCCCATTAACAGGGATAAGGCCAAAAGCGTGAGGTTGCCGACGTTTACAATGCCCATGGACGCCGGAAGTAGAAACAGCAAAAGCCCAAAGAGGGCAAGGATCAGTAAGGGGATGCGCCACCACAGGGGGCTGTGTTTTTGTCTCATGGAAAATCACCCGTTTCTGATGAGAGGCTAAGAAAAGTATAGCATGTACCCGTTTATTTTACAACTCACACGCCCTTGTTTTTTGTCGCAGTTGCTGTAAACGCCGGCCTTCATTCTGAAAGGCCAGCGTTTGGAAGTTTGTTTACTTATTTGTACAAAGGCCCATAGGCTGCGCAGGCGCGGTAATCGGCGGCCTGCGGGGACTCCGTCCCAAAGGCGGCCCAGCTATGCGGCCGGTAAATCGCCTCGTCCGCAATGTTGTGCATGGAAACTGGGATGCGCAGCATGCTGCACAGGGTAATCAGGTCGGCGCCCACATGGCCGTACACCCACGCGCCGTGGTTGGCGCCCCAGTTGGCCATGACGCTGTAAGTGTCCCGGAAAGCGCCCTTTCCGGTCAGGCGCGGTGCGAACCAGGTGGTGGGCCAGGTGGGGTCGGTGCGCTGGTCGAGCGCTTTGTGCACCTCGGGGGCCAGCACCACGGTGCTTCCTTCCGCAAGCTGAAGCACAGGGCCCACACCCTTCACCAGGTTCATGCGCACCATGGTAACGGGCATTTCCGCGTCCGTCTTAAAGTGGGAAGAGAACCCGCCGCCGCGGAAATATTCGTAATTTGCGCGGCACCAGTCGGTGGCGTTTAGGCAGGCGTTGATGTCCTCTTCCTGCATTTCCCACCATTCCTTCATGCAGCCTTCGCCCGCCCCGTTTTTGGCGGCGCCGCTGCCGTCTAAGGCCGAAGCGCCCGAGTTGATCAGGTGGATAAAACCGTTTGCCGCTTTGCCCTCCGGTTTTTTGCCGGTGACGCGCTCCACCGCCTCCGGGCTCCAATAGGTACGGATGTCGGAGAAGATGGCGGCGCGGTTGGTGATTAGCTTGCACAAAAGCATCGCAACGCCGTTTAAGGTGTCGTTTTCCGTGGCGAATGGGATCGGTTCCCGTTTGCCGTTCCAGTCAAAGGAGGAATTGGTAATCGCCTCCAGGAAATCGCCGTTCGGAAGCCAGTCAGTCCACATGCGCTGCCCCTGGAAGCCGCCCGCAATGGCGTTGCGGCCCAAGGCTTCCTCGTGCCAGCCCATCTCGCCGAGCTTGGGGTTCCCGAGCATCACGTCGCGGCAGATCATCGTCATCTTTACGACGAATTCCCAATCCTTGTCCGGCGGCACCACTTTGGATTTTGTAATGATTTCGGGCAGGTTTTTAGATTTGTTGCAGTCAAACCCTTCCTTGCAGTTTGCTTTTGTCCAGGCAAGGGCGCGTTCGAATTCCTCGTGGTCGTAGATGCCCAGGGTAATCCGGCGCAGGATTTCCGTCATGTCCACCCATTCGGCGCGGATGCCGAAGTAGTTTTGAAAGAAGGCCGGGTCGCAGAAGGAGCCCATAATACCCATGGCGATGGAACCGAAGTTGACATAGGCCTTATCCTTCATCTGCCCGACTGCTACCGCGCAGCGGGCGAAGCGCAGGATTTTTTCCTGCACGTCTGCGGGAACGCTCCGGTCGTCCGCGTCCTGCACGTCGTGCCCGTAAATAGAGAAAGCAGGCAGTCCTTTCTGGGCGTGGGCGGCCAATACCGCAGCCAGATAGACCGCGCCGGGGCGTTCGGTGCCGTTAAACCCCCATACCGCTTTCACGGTGAGCGGGTCTAAGGCCATGGTTTCGCTGCCGTAGCACCAGCAGGGCGTTACGGTCAGGGTGCCGCATACGTTTTGGGTGCTGAAGAATTCCGCGCAGCGCCCGGCTTCCGCCCCGCCGCCAATGGTGGAGGGGGCGATTACGCACTCGACCGGCGTGCCGTCGGCATAGCGCAGGTGGGATTCGATCAGCTCCTTAGCCGCCCGCGCCATGCCCATGGTCTGTTCCTCCAGGCTTTCCCGTACGCCGCCCCAGCGCCCGTCGATGGTTGGGCGAATACCAATTTTTGGATGAGTCATGTTGTTTCGCTCCTTTAAATAAAAATTTATAACTTATATAAAAGGTTTTATTGACAATTTTAAATTATTCCTTTATAATATATTTAATAGTAATTTTAGAAAGGACAGATTCCAATGTTTTATTAATTTTAAAATCAGGGAGTTGGAAATTGGAGAAAAAGTGAAACAACAAGGAGGTATATTAAAATGAAAAAATGTATAAGTATTATTTTATCAATGGCTTTTCTGTTTTCCTTTACTTTTTCAGTGTATGCTATGGAAAATGATGATCGTTCACATATAAACAGTGATACTGTAACTTCTTCCGGACGAGTTATGAGTCTATCTGATTTTAACACCTTATATGGACCTCCTTCCCTTAGTATGTATGCCAATAATGTTATGTCTGAACAATCTGCCCAAATTACTATTAATAATATCAACATTCAAAAAGATATTTTATCATTTACTGCAAATATTTCTGTAGATGGAGTAAGTGAAAAACTTAGTGCTTCTGGAAAACTTTATAATAGTTATAAAAAGAAAGATGGAATTAATAGTATTATTGGAGATCTGGTAGATTACAATAAGAACTATGAAATTCTTCTATTTGAAATTTATAATGACAATCATGAAGAAATCTTACGTATTGACAGTCCTCTGGCCGACACGCCGCATCTTAAGCTCTATTTAAAGGATTCTGAAGGTCAGATTTTACTTTTTGAACTTCCTATCCCTACAGTACTACTGGACATTGAGATAGCAAATCAGGAAAAAAGTCCTCTGGATAAAGATGCCTACTGGTTTGCACAGGTAATTCCTCCTGTCGAGGAAAAAGAAATATTTTCTGAAGATGGTTTTTTGGATGATTACGATACATCATTAAATAATCAAACACGCGCAGTTGGTACGGCTACTGATTGGTTTGCCTCTTCTTATAATACCATTACTTATACCTATGCAGGTTCACAAGTTTACTGTAGTTCCAGACCTTATGGTTCTTGGTATGCAGCTAATGTTTCAGGAGATACCACATGGAATATTGATTTTAGGCTTGCAGAATATACAACTATTGATGGAGTTAGAAATGAAAATTTCCCGAATGCTTTTACTTATAGAGAAGTTACCTTGGGTGCTGGTGTTGGAGCCAAAACTACTATTATAAGAAGATTTTTGACAGGTGCTGTATATGGTTATGGAGAAGGAAGTAATATAGGAGCTTATATAGGAAATACTGCATGGAGTGCATTGTCTAGTGTGGCTCCAACTTCTGCTCAATTATTATCCGCATTAAATAGTTGTATCAACTCTAGTACATATCGGACAGTTAAACTAGGAGATGACGTTTCCTCTCGATATGCAACAGGTGATCAAAGTTTTTCTTCCCGTATATCGTCTAGTTATGAAATGGCTTCCCGTGATCATTCAATGCATATACAAGTAGTTACTAGAAAAAGTACATCGGGATCGTCGACTTCGAATGGGTTGTTATATGCGTCTTGGAAAACTTACAAAAGAGATGTATATAATGGCACTCAAACTAAACCTATAAATTTTTCATATAGAGTTTCTTAAATCTATTTAATTTATTTAATTTGTCTGTTTCTCCGCTGGTTTAATATAGAAACGGGGTTGACTTTATATGCTTTTTACTGTATTAATCATAATTAATATACTAATTCTTTTCGCCCTTTTGTTTTTTTCTATTTTGCCAATTATTCCGCGTTTTTCTAAAATCCGGTTAAACCTGCGAAGGGCTCCACGCATTATTCTTTCTTTCTTGTTTTTAGCGCTGATCACTAGCAACGTTTTGCTGGGGATTTGCCTCTCCCAAAAAGAAAACGAAAGCGTTCGATCAGAGGCTGTGGAAAGTTTTGCAGTTAAGATAACGCTGAACCACTCTGATTTATCGGAAATCCTATCTATGTTGCCAGCAGTGGAGGATAAGGAAATAGAGGCCGCGGCTCTTGAGCATATTGCAGCGAAAGCATATTCAGCGACATTTGATGTAGATGCGATCTCCTACCTTTATTGGGAGGTTTTCCCAAAGGGGACAGAAGCAACGTTTACGAAAAGCAATACGTTGGAGAAACATGAGGACTATCGCGTTCTTTTAGAAAATATCTCGTCCGCTTTACAAAGGGTAGCCGACCGCCATGGGGACAACAGGATTTTTACCCCTAGCGTTGGGGAACGGGAGATACTGGATGCCATTCATGAAATTGCGGATTTGTTAAAAAGGAAAAAAGCGGAACAATTACAAAAAGATATGCCGAATGGGTTCGATTACATTTTTAGTGAATATGAAATCTGCCAAAACCTTTTGCAATCAGATCCTGAAATACGGGATTTGTACCACGCTATAGATGACTATGTGGACAAAGGAAACAGAAATTAATGAAAAGCTGTTTGGCCGCCCCATACCGCAAAGGTATGGGGCCTTTCTTTTTACAGCAATCCCAGAAACCGCTGGTAGGCGCTTTCCCACGCGCCGGCGTTTGTGGGGGCGTAGCTTCTCACCGGCTGGGAAGCGGCGATGACCGAACGGGCTTCCTGCATGGAGGAAAGCGCCCCGCAGGCAATCAGTTGGGCGGCCAGGTTGCCGAGCACCGTGGCCTCCACCGGCCCGGCTTTTACCGTACAGTTGGTGGCGCCGGCCGTCATCCGGCACAGCAGGCCGTCTTTCACGCCGCCGCCCAGCATATGAATAGCGGGATAGCTTTTTTTCGTGCAGGCTCTAATCTGTTCCAGCGCAAACCGGTATTTCAGGGCGAGGCTTTCATAGATACAGCGCATGGTTTCGCCCACTGTCTGCGGCACGGGCTGCCCGGTCTTTTGGCAGTAGGCGCGCACGCGGCCGGGCAGATCGCCCGGCGGGACGAATTCCGGTGCGTCGGGATCAATAAAGCTTTGGAAAGGGGGCGCTTCCAGGGCGAGGCGTTCCAATTCGGCATAGCTGTAATCCTGTCCTTCGCGCCCCCATTGGCGGCGGCTTTCCTGAATCAGCCACAGGCCGATGATGTTTTTCAGGAAAGTGGTGGTGCCGCCATAGCCGCCTTCGTTGGTGAGGTTGCAGCGGGAGGGGGCTTCCCCGATCAGGGGAGCGTCCAGCTCGGTACCGAACAGGCTCCAGGTTCCGCAGCTGATGAAAATGAAATCCTTCTCCTGCGCCGGGACGGCGAGCACCGCGCTGGCGGTATCGTGGGAAGCGACCGCAACCACATCGGCGGGGGGAAGGCCAAGCTCGTCGCATAAATCCGGGGAAAGCCGGCCGGTGATTGTGCCGGGCGGCACGATTTTGGGAAATAGGCGGGAGGGGAGCTCCAGTTTTTCCAGAACCTCCCGGCTCCAAGCATTGGAGGAGGCGTCCACCAATTGGGTGGTGGTGGCGATAGTGTACTCCGTATTTTTTTGGCCGGTCAGGAAATACTGGAACAGGTCGGGCATCAGTAAGAGCGTGTCCGCCCGTTCCAGAAGCTCCGGCCTGTTTAAGCGCAACGAGAGAAGCTGGAACGCCGTGTTGATTTCCATAAACTGAATCCCGGTAACCCGGTAAAAATCCTCTCTGTTGATGCGGCGGAAGGCTTCTTCCAACATCCCGGCGGTGCGTGCGTCCCGATAGTGTACCGGATTTTCCAGCAGACGGCCGCTTTTATCCAACAGCCCGAAATCCACGCCCCAGGTATCGATGCCCACGCTGTCAAACCCGCCGGCCTCTGCGGCCTTCATAAGCCCCTGTTTGATCTCGTGAAAGAGACGCAGGACGTCCCAATAAAGGGTGCCGCGGACGGTTACCGGGATGTTTTCAAAGCGGTGAAGCTCTTCCAGGCGGATGCAGCGGCCGTCGAATACGCCCAGAATAGCCCGGCCGCTGGATGCGCCGAAATCAAAGGCCAAGACACGTTTTTCTTGCTTCATGGGTAATCACCTGCCTGTGTTGTTTGGAGTATTCCGGCGTTAGCCGTTGTATTTTTTGTAACCGGGGTGTTTGCCGGTTACATGATAGTAGGATTCCCGCAGATAAAGCAGTTTGTCAATTTGGGGACGTGGGATCTCCTGTGCACCGCCCAGCAGATGGGCGGTTAGGCTGATTTTCGCGAACAGTTCTAAGGTCTCCATCCGGTAATAAGCGGTAATGAGGTCGGCTCCCACCGTAAGCGCGCCGTGATTTTGCAGCAGGAGCCCGTCGTGCCCCTGTAGATAGGGGGCGATCGCCCCCGGGACTTCCTCGGTGGAGGGGGTGCCGTAGGGAGTGAGGGGAATGGAACCGATGGCGATGACGGTTTCAATCATGGAGTACTCGTCCAGGCTCTTGCCTGCCACGGCGTAGCCGGTAGCCGTCGGGGGCTGGGCATGCACAACGGCGGTCACGTCCGGCCGTTCCCGGTAACAGCGCAGGTGCATCTTG
>CAMMKL010000087.1 GCA_946497265.1 uncultured Clostridia bacterium
CAAGGGTTGCAGTTTTGCCAAGGGTTGCAGTTTTGCCAAGGGTTGCAGTTTTGCCGAGTGGTGCAGTTTTGCCGAGTGGTGCAGTTTTGCCGAGGGTTGCAGTTTTGACAAGGGTTGCAAATGCGAGTTTGGGGAGATAAAAAAACTATTTACCGCAGGAGGATTTGGATCTGTAGGGCGAACCACTTATTTTTGGCTTATAACTGATGGCTCTATACATGTGAGATGCGGATGTTTTGCCGGAACCATCGATGATTGGCAAAACAAAGTTAAGCGGACATACGGAGAGAGTTATCTTGCAAAAGCATATTTAGCGTTAATTCCAGCCGTTACAGCGATGGCAAATAAGGAGGACAAACCATGCAACGAATAACCTGCCACGACATAGCGGCGTACAGTTACCGTTACCGCCAGCAATGCCGTGCCAATAAGTGCAGGCCTACCCTATTGGGGATCCTGATTTATATGACAACTGGAGGTGACCCCTGTGCCGTTTACCGCCGCAGAGCTGGAGGCCATGAGGATAGCGGACGCCGAGATAGAGCGTGATTTTAATCCGGGTTATGCCCACAGTGCTGAGCACAAAGAAATCGACCGTTGGTTAGATGATCAAGCTAAAATTGATACGTTGGACAACCAGACACGGTCACGCAAACGCAAGCTTGCCGCCTACCAAAAGGCCTACTATGAGGTGCACAAGGATGAGATTGCCGCCCGCAATAAGGCCTACCGTGAGGCGCACAAAGATAAGCTTGCCGCCTATCAAAAGGCCTACTATGAGGCAAAAAAGAGCCGCGCAGGAACGGCAATTCCTAGCGCGGCAAAGTAAAAATATATTTTCTATATTATAGCTATAAAAATGGAGGTTGTCAAATGGAGTATATCGGCTTAGGGCCGGAAAGAGGAAATCTTGTAACAGAAGAAACCGCCTTGTCCTATGCAATGGAACGCTGCGGGATCACAAAAGGCGAATTCGGACCGGACTGGCCCGAGTTCTCCAAAATGCTTGTTGATTGGTTTTATAGCGGTAATTGGCTAAAGGAGGAATTACCTGGTGAAACAATCGCATGAAGAATGGCTGGAGGAACGTCGTAAGAGCATCGGCGGATCAGATGCGGCGGCTCTAGTTGGCATGAACTCTTATACAACCCCCTATATGCTATGGGCGGATAAATCCGGTCGGATGCCGCCGAAGGAAGACAACGAGGCTATGCGCCAAGGACGTGATTTGGAAGCATATGTCGCCCATAGGTTCTGCGAAGCCTCCGGGAAAAAAGTGCATGTGTGTTCTCAAATGCTGCGAAATCCTAAATACCCTTTCGCACACGCCAACATTGACCGAAAGATCACGGGGGAACGGGCTGGCCTTGAATGTAAGACTACCAGCATCATGAACCTGAAAAAATTCAAACACGGAGAATATCCTGCGAACTATTACGCACAGTGTATGCACTATCTGGCGGTTACAGGTTGGGATCGGTGGTATCTTGCAGTGCTGATCCTGAACCAGGGGTTTTATTGGTATACCATTGAGCGCGATGAAGATGAAATACAAGCACTGATGGATGCCGAAAAGGATTTTTGGGAGAATTACGTGCTGCCAGATGTTGCGCCGGCTGTCGATGGTCTTGTTCCAACCGATGAAGCGATTAAGACTGTTTTCCCCTCATCTAATTCGGGGGCTTCTGTGGATTTGTTTGGCCGCGAATCTCTCATCAATGAGTATCTAGCGACGAAGAATCTTATCAAAACATATGAGCAAGAAAATCAAAAAATAAAGCAAATCCTTCAACTTGATCTTGCCGATGCAGAATTAGGACTGTGCGGCAATTACAAAGTGATTTGGAAGGAGCAAACGCGAAATACCTTTGATTTGCAGAAGTTCATGACAGATCACCCAGAAATTGATTATTCGCCCTACTATAGTACATCGTCTTTTCGTAAATTTGATATAAAGGAGCAGAAGCAAGATGGAAAACTCAATACAGAAAAATGTTAAAAACTACACTTTCCAGAACGCAAAATCACCAACCATGCAAGCGTACATAAAAAAGATGGAAGGAGAAATTAAAAAGGCTCTCCCTTCTGTGATGACACCGGAAAGGTTTACAAGAATCACACTTTCAGCGCTGTCTACTAATCCAAAGTTGGCCGAAACAACCCCAGGATCATTTTTAGGTGCGATGATGACGGCGGCGCAGCTGGGGCTTGAACCAAACACCCCTTTAGGGCAAGCTTATCTGATCCCTTACAATAACAAAGGCAAACTGGAATGTCAATTCCAGTTAGGATATAAAGGCTTAATCGATTTGGCATACCGTTCGGGAGAAATCAGCGTTATTCAAGCCCATACCGTTTATGAAAACGATGAATTCGAATACGAGTTAGGTCTTGATCCCAAATTGAGACACGTTCCATTTAAGGGTACGGACAAAGGCGATCCTTCTTGGTTTTATGCCGTGTTTAAAACCAAAGACGGAGGGTTTGGTTTTGAAGTCATGAGCATTGAAGACATCAGAAAACATGCGGCCAAATACAGTCAGTCATACAACAGTTCTTATTCTCCCTGGAAAACAAATTTCGAAGAAATGGCAAAGAAAACCGTTTTGAAAAAGGCTCTGAAGTACGCCCCGTTAAAATCTGAATTTGTTCGTCAGACCTCTTCTGACGAAACGATCAAATCCGATCTTTCTGACGATATGTTTAGTGTTCCGGCTGAAACAATCGAGGTCGAAGGCGTAGAAGTCAATACAAAAACCGGAGAAGTAATGACCCCCAAAAACGCTTAAACGAGGCGGACTGCAATGAATTACAAAGCTGAGATTATGGCTTTTTATGATTGGCTCGAAACAAATCCGCTGCCCACATCCGCCATCGCCTTATGGCACGCGATTGCGAACATAGCGACAAAAACGGATAGGCAGCAAGAGTTTGCGGTAGCCATATCAGTGCTCGAAGCCAAAACCGGGCTAAATGCAAAAGCAGTAACGCGCGCGAGGAATCAACTAGCACAATCAGGATTGATTAAATGGAAGAGCCGCAAAGGGAATCAATCCGCTTTATACGAATTAATCTCATTGTCAGACAATTTGCGGGACAAAAATGATAGTAGTTTTGTCCCGCAACCTGTCCACCAAATGTCCCACAATATGTCCCACAATATGTCCCACAAAGTGTCCATATTAAATAATAAAGAAGATGATGATAAAGATGATGATAATAAAAAAGGGCTTGCGGCCATTGCGGGATTTTACGAACAAAACATTGGATTAGTCCCTCCCTATGTCGTCCATGAGATTCAAGACCTATTGGGCAGAGGGGTAGAGGACAAATTGATTATTGAGGCTCTTAAAATCTCTGTTGCCAATAATGCCCGAAAGTGGAGCTATGCAAAGGCGGTACTTTCCGATTGCGAGGACAAAGGGATAAGGACGCTGAAAGACTTTAAGGCGGAAAAAAGGGAAGGAGGTAGGCGCAATGCAAAGCCTAGCGCAACTGTTTCAGCAGCGCCAGAAGAACAGTACGGAACTGTCCTATAATGAGTATTTGAAGAGACAATGCGACGCTATGAATCAGTCTGTAGGAGATTTGTCCGATTACGATTGCCCGGAATGCCGGAACAAAGGCTATGTATACCGTATCCGAGGAAACGAGGTTGTGGCGCGGGAATGTGAGTGCATGCCGCTCCGTGACAGTATACGGAGAATTAAAAAAAGTGGATTGGAGGGGATGCTGGATACCTGCACTTTTGATACGTTCGACACTGACGATGATTGGCAGAAAACCATGAAACAGACTGCGCTGAATTTTTTGGATGATACTGAAGGTAACTGGTTTTACACGGGTGGACAAGTGGGATGTGGAAAAACACATATTTGTACCGCAATTGTAGGTGAATTCCTAAGGCGTGGACTTGCGTCCAAGTACATGGTATGGAGTGACGAAATAGTTGGTATCAAGGCCAATGTGACCGATGAATCTGTATACGGGCGCATCATGGGGAAATTAAAAACAATCCCTGTGCTGTACATTGACGACCTATTTAAGACGGCAACAGGTACTAATCCAACCGCCGCTGATGTAAAAATCGCCTTTGAAATTTTCAATGCCAGATACAACGACCGGAAGCTTATCACTGTCATATCAAGTGAACGCAGTATTGGAGACTTACTGGAAATCGACGAAGCTGTTGGCAGCCGTATATACCAACGAACAAAAAAGTATTGCCTTTGCATCAGCAAAGACAGAAAAAAGAATTACCGTATGAGGTGACGATAGTGGGCAAAGTCAGCAGAGACAAAGGCAAACGCGGGGAGCGGGAACTTGCCAAGAAATTACGTGAATACGGCTATAATTGCCGCCGTGGAGTGCAGTATTGCGGCACAAACGGCGACGCGGATGTAATCGGGCTGCCAGGGGTACACATTGAGTGCAAACGGGTGGAGCGGTTAAATGTCCACGAGGCCATGATCCAATCGTTACACGATGCCCGTGCGGAAGAATTGTCTACAGTCATGAGCCGCAGGGACAATAGCCCTTGGCTGGTGACAATGACGCTCGAAGACTGGATGATTTTATACCAGGCATGGGAAATAGAAAGGAGCAATGCACATGAGAGCAATAATAGACTACAAGGAGATAAAAAAGATCATCAACTCGTTAAAAAAGTTTGTATCTTACAGAACGGCAAACCGCATGATCCGAATGGAATTTGACAAAGAGGGGCAAACGGTCAAAGCAATTGCTACAGATGGCTATAAATTGCAGGTCAAAGTGGCCCCACTCATAGCGATCGATGAAAGCTTTATTGCTTACATAAGGCCGGAAATTCCAAACGTTAAAGGTGCATCAATGGCCGAAATTGTTGCAGATAACAAGGGGGCATCTCTTACCGTAGATTATATTACTCTATATTCAAACGCTCCCAACGGGGAGTTCTTGAATTACCAAGAGGCATATAACAGCATAGTAAAAAATTCTCCGGTTGCCACTATTGCTTTTGATCCCGATCTATTAGCGGATGCGCTGAAAACCCTAAAAAACGGGAAAAAGGCGCCGATAACCCTTGAAATCAGAGGGAAGCTTGAGCCGATGATCATCCGGGAAAAGGGCGAAGCATATACACTTGTTTTGCCCATGAGAGTGAGGGAACAAACTTGATAGCAAAGGAGAACAAAACCATGAGCAACTTTGTGACATGTGATAAATGCAAGAGAGTTGGGCGGAAGAACTTGCGGGTTGAAATACAAGGGTTAGTTGCGGAAAAATACAATTTGTGCCATAAGTGTGCCGAGCAATTAAGGGCGTTTTTGCATCAAAATCCAACAAGGGAGGCTGCGAAAGATGGAAGTAAGACCGATTGATGCAGATAGCTTAAAAGAACACATCAAAAAGTTGGATGTATCAATTGCCTATGAGGATCAGGACAAGGACGATGTTATCAACCAGATTTGCGGTATTATTGACAATTTCCTCACCCTTACCGGGGTGAACGTGTGGGTGAGCGTGGAAGAGAGTTTGCCGGAGGACATGGGGGATGTTCTTGTGGTTGCATTTTGGCACGAATGCTGGCAAACCATGATTGGATGGTGCGGTGGAAAGATGTGGCGTGTTTACACGTCACATGGAGAAATGGTACCGAGTGGTGTCACCCACTGGATGCCCTTGCCCGAACCACCTGAAAGTCGAAAGGAGCAACAAAAAGATGGAAGTAAGACCGATTGACGCAAACAGACTGGCGGAAGAAATAGCGCATATGAGCGGGGCGGGTCACAGGACGTGGAGTACGAAAGGGCTGTTAAATCTTTTGTGCCGTCAGCCAACCCTAGCTCGACAGCACGAGCCCTTAACACTGATTAGCATGGAGGACGACTTGCCACCCGATAACAAGAGAGTACTTGTATATCGCCCTTGTATGGCTGATGCAGATATAGGGCCGTATTCGGTGCAATGGGGGTGGGCCGCAAAAAAGGATGGTAGCTATTGGGCCTCACTTACTCTACAGCCGAACGAGCCATTAACGCTGGACGAGATGCGGGGAATGGAAGGGCAGCCGGTGTATTTGGAAACAGGCAAAGTTAGCATCAAAGAGCAAATAATCGGATGTTGGGAAATTGTTTATAGAATAACACGCTATGACGATGATACCGTGTTTTGGATGACTAGAAGAGAAGGTGGCTTTGGGGGATCTAATTACGGCAAAACTTGGCTTGCCTACAGCCGCCCGCCGGAGGGAGAAAGATGAAAAAACGAGTGCTAGATGTAACGTGCGGAAGCAAAATGTTTTGGTTTGACAAACATAATCCAGACGTGGAATTTTGCGACAATCGTACTGTACCATATCACGAGTATTATCCTCACAGATACATAGAGATATCGCCCGACACTGTTTGTGACTTCACGGATCTCCCCTTTGCCGGCGAAAGTTACAAACTGGTAGTATTTGATCCACCACACTTAACGTGGGCGGGCGATACTTCATGGACGGTACTCAAATATGGTTGCCTGAAAGGGAATTGGAAAGAAATGTTGCGCAAAGGCTTTGAGGAGTGTTTCCGGGTGTTGGACAAAGATGGTGTGCTGATTTTTAAATGGTCGGAGGTGCAAATTTCGCTTCGAGAGATATTACCACTATCTCCTTATCCGCCGTTATTTGGCCATAGAAGCGGAAAAAACATGCATACTCATTGGCTTTGCTTTATGAAGCCGCCGGAGGTAGAAACATGAAATGTAAGTACCCAGAAAGCGTATGCGGGAATATGACCGTATTAAACGGTGTCGCTTATTGTGACAGCGTACCGTGCAGCCTGAAAGAAGAATTACCGCCTATGACCAACGCCGACCGCATCCGGGCAATGAGCGACGAAGAGATGGCGGAGTTTATCGGCCGCATTGAAATCGGGGATTTTGGTCCGCTGGTTTACGGGAAAACATTTTGCGATATGTGCAAAGGCCAATATGAATGTGATGATTGCAGGTTGTGTTGGCTACAGCAACCAGTAGGGGAGGATACATGATGGACATAAAAATGTTGATTGAGAAATTAACAAGTCAAGCAAAATTAGATCGTCAATACAACGGTGATGGGAAATTATACGATGATGCCGCAGACGCCATCGCCGCCCTGCAAGCCGAGACAGAGGAGGTAAAACGCGACCGAGATCTGGCTATTAATCTAGCGGAAACGAATGCAAGATTATACGACGGAGCACAAGAAAAACTTAAACAGGCACTTGATGACCTAAACGGCTTGTGTTGGTGCTGCATCCACGGGCATAAGTGGGAAAAAGCTCCAGATTGGAGCAGCCTAACCTTTTGTGAACACCTAAGCGGCTCTATTGCAGCAGCCGGCAACGCCAAACTAAAGTGTAAACACTGGCAATGGAGAGGAAGGAAGGAGGGAAAAATGAAACGATTGACTGATAGACGATTTGCCCAAGACGGATTTTTCTTCTCAACCGATTTAGAGGAGCGTAAAGAAGTTCAATTTATGGCGAAGCCGACATATAAACAGCTATATGACCGCCTTGCCGCATACGAAGACACCGGACTTGAGCCGGAGGACCTTAAAAAAGCGTTTAATGAAGACGCAGTTTTGAAATTGGCCGGTCAGGCACTTGGCGTAGAGCCCGACCGCCTCCGGGAGATGGCCCAGGCGGATAAATGCTCTGAATCTTGGCCGCGAAGAAGCCGAGGCCACACAAGGAAGACTAACAAGAATCAAAGGAGGACAGTAAGATGGAATGCTTAATTGCGCTTTTAGTTTTGGTTGTGATAGCCGAAGCGGTGTGTATTTATGACTTAAAATGCCGCACGAAAGCGACGCTAAAATACATACAGGACGTTTTAAACGGGATCAACGGAGCGGCCAAAAGAAGGACAAACCAAAAATGAAAACGGAACGAATGGCAATCGGTAGAATATCGATAAGCGATACAGCCCGCCCGATTACCCCAAATGAATTGGTACATGCGCTGTTTGGCGTAAGGACGGTAGAGGAACTAATTAAAGATATTCAAGTCAATAAAGACGGGAAATACAAAGAACTATTTTGCCCAGATAGCGGGGAGAACAAGAACCATGAAAAAAACCGAACTAATGTCGATCATAAATAGCGTCGTGGATCAGGCTTTAGAAAACTGTGAAAGCGAAAACCCATTGGAAGCATGGTCAAGGTTTATGGATCGCTTTGATGCTTGCGTTCGCCGGAGGATTGGAGAAAATTTAGAGCGTAACGGGAGAAATCGATATACCGGAGAGAACACGGGCGAAATCATCGAGACAGAAAGCAAGGTGGCAGAAGGTGAAGATTAAAAATATCGCGGCGATCTGCAAGAAGAACAAATACGCCGTTATTTATGAGCGGTACGGAGAAAGCGGCGGCATTATTCAGTACATAGGCGATGGCGCGGCGGCTTATCCGGTAACGGGGCTTCCGGCGCTGGACAGAGAAAGCCGCTATCTTTCGCCCGTATCCGATATTTTAGACGTGCTGGAGCTATACG
>CAMMKL010000088.1 GCA_946497265.1 uncultured Clostridia bacterium
GGAAATGGGGATGCAGATTCCGGAAATAGCCGGAAACAAAGCGTTACAGAGCCTTGACGTCGGCAAAATCCTGCTCTTAGTGGAAAAAGGAGTAATCGGCAAGTTGGTAGAGGTTGAAAGCGCGGAAGGCGATGTTGTTGAGGTCGTGGTGGAATAGGTATGAGGCTATACATGAAAGAACCGAAAAAATGCGGGATCTATCTCGTACTTCCCACGCGCTTGGCGTTGAACCGCCTTTCGGCCCGCTTACTCTGGAGGGCGCTGCATGCCTCCGGGAAAATGGAGGGTTGTCGGCTGGGCGAAGAGGATCTGAACCGCCTGTTTCGGGAAGTGCTGCGCATAAAACGGAAGTACCGAGGGATGGAACTTGTGGATGTTCGCTGTGTTGACGGGACGGTTGTAAAATTACGTTTATAAAAAACAGGGATGCTTGTTTTACGGTTTACAAGCATCCCTGTCTTTTATGGTCGGCCCCTGTTTCCATCAGGGGTGATTGTATGAATGGATATGTTTTTCGGAAACTGTTGCAGATGACCGTTTGATATTTTGTCCCGGTGCCGCACCTGTATGCGGCTTAGTCTTCTATGTAATGCCGGACGCGGAATTTTGCGCCTGCCGACAGGCACAGGCGTTCGCACTCCTTGATTTCCAACTCGGATAAGTCCCGGTCTACCACGCTCATCACGACTTGGGGTACAAAGAAGCTTACGGCGCGGGTAAAACGCAGAATGGCAGGCAACGCCTGAAGCCCAAATTGGGAATGGCAGATTTCGTCGTACCGTTCCGGCGTGGGGGCGTTCAAGCTAATGGAAACCACATCCACCAGCCCGTCGAATTCCGGGGCGGTGGTACGCCCATTGATCAGATCGGAGAGGCCGTTGGTGTTCACACGGATGGAAATATCTGAGACTGCCCGGATCTTGGCGCAAAGCCACAGCATGTCTTCCAGCCGGCAAGTTGGTTCCCCATAGCCGCAAAAGACCAATTGGGGAAACTGCGTTAGGTTCCGGCGAAGGATGTCGTTGAGGATTTCCTCCCTGGAAGGTTCTTGAGGAAGCCAGAGGCTGTCGGCGTCGCCCACTCCATCTCCATGGGTACGCAGGCAGAAATCACAGGCGTTGGGGCAACGGTTGGTCAGGTTCACATAAAGCTTCCCTTGATAAACATAGGTTATGGTCATAGTACAGAAACTCCTAAAGCAGAATGCAAATTGAAATTGGGAAAAGATGGTTATAACGAAATGTCAAACAGCCGCATCGCATTTTCCTGTCCCGCGCGCAGGATTTCCTGGACGGGGACCCCGCGCACCTCGGCGATCTTGGCCGCGGAGTACGCAATGTGGGAGGAATCGCATCGTTTGCCCCGGAATGGCACGGGCGCCATATATGGCGCGTCGGTTTCCGTCAGCAGCCGGTCGAGCGGGATGCCTGCCGCTACCTCCAGCGGATGGCGTGCATTTTTAAAGGTAACGGCTCCGCCCAAACCGACGTACATGCCCAGCCGGACAACCTCCTGTGCCATCTCTACACTGCCGCTGAAGCAGTGCACCACGCCTTTGGGACGATATTTCCGTAGCAGGGCCAGGGTATCGCCGTGCGCTTCGCGGTCGTGTAGGATGATGGGCATCGAAAGATCGCTTGCAAGCTGGAGTTGTTCCTCAAACACCCGCAGCTGGGCTTCCCTTGGTGAAAAATCGTAATGGTAATCCAAACCGATTTCCCCCACCGCTACCACGCGTTGGTCTTTTAAGAAGCCGTTCAGCGCGTCCAAATAATCGTCGGGAGCCTCTTCCGCGTCGTGCGGGTGGATACCCGCCGCGGCCCATACGAAGGGGTATTTCGCGGCCAGGGCCCGGCTGGTTTTACAAGTGCTTAGATTGGTGGCGGCGTTTAGGATGCCGCACACGCCTTTTTGATGCAGAGATAAAAGCAAACCGTCCCGGTCGGCGTCAAAGGCTTCGTCGTCGTAATGGGCGTGTGAATCAAAAATCAGTGCTTCCATCAGCGGATCTTGCTCCCTGCGGGGATGTCATCCACAAAAATAACCCGTACATCATTTCCCGCGCAGTCGGCGGCTAGGATCATGCCCTGGCTTTCCACCCCGCACAAGGTGGCGGGCTTCAGATTGGAGACCAAGATAACATGGCGGCCTACCAAATCTTCCGGCTTATAAAATTGCGCGATACCCGATGCCACGGTACGTAAGCCGAACCCATCGTTTAACGTGAGCTTCAGCAGCTTTTTCGCGCGCTTGACCGGTTCGCAAGCGGTGATTTCCGCTACGCGAAGTTCCACCTTGGCAAAGTCTTCAATGCCGATCTGCGCAATACCCGGAATTCCGCTTTCCCCGGCCTTTTGGGCGGTAAGAAGGTTGTTAAGCGCTTCGATTTCCTTATCCACATCAATACGGGGGAAGAGCGTGTCCCCTTTGGTAATCTGTGCATCCGGCGGAAGCAGGCCGAACAGGTTCGCAAAGTCCCAGGTCAGGATGTCCGGCTCGGCGCCCAACTGCTGCTGAATCAGGGGAGCGGTTTCCGGCATAAACGGGGAAATGAGGATCGAAACGATACGCAGGCATTCGCACAGGCAATAAAGGACGGCCGCCAGGCGGGGCTTTTGCTCTTCGTCTTTGCCAAGCACCCATGGCATGGTTTCATCAATATATTTGTTGCAGCGGGCGATCAATTTCCAGATCTCCGAAAGGGCGCCCGAAAATTGGAAGCCGGCCATACATTCTTCGTACCGGTCGCGCAGGGAAACCGCCATATCGATCAGCTCGTTATCGATCGGTTCGCTTTGTCGTTCAGCCGGTATGGATCCGCCGAAATATTTATTTACCATAGCGGTAGTACGGGAAAGCAGGTTGCCCAGATCGTTGGCCAGATCGGAGTTGATGCGGCCAATCAAGGCTTCGTTGGTAAACAGCCCGTCCGCCCCAAATGGGATCTCCCGCAGCAGGAAATAACGGATGGCATCCACACCATATCGCCTACAGAGGATGTAAGGATCTACTACATTGCCTTTGCTTTTGCTCATTTTGGTGCCGTCGCCGAACAGCAGCCAGCCATGGCCATATACCTGTTTGGGAAGGGGAAGGTCCAGCGCCATGAGCATGGCGGGCCAGATGACCGTATGGAACCGGACGATTTCTTTCCCGACGAAATGCACGTCGGCCGGCCAATACTTTTGAAAATCGGAATCATTGTCTGAGCCGTATCCCATGGCGGTGATGTAGTTGGTGAGGGCGTCGAGCCATACGTACACCACATGTTTGGGATCGAAATCAACCGGGATGCCCCAGGTAAAGCTGGTGCGGGAAACACACAGATCCTCAAGCCCGCTCTTGATAAAGTTAATCATCTCGTTTTTGCGGCTTTCCGGCTGAATGAAATCCGGCTGGTCTTCATACAGCTTAAGCAGACGGTCGGCGTAGTTGGAAAGCCGGAAAAAATAAGCTTCCTCTTCGGCATGCTTGCACTCGCGGCCGCAATCTGGGCATTTGCCGTCTTTGAGCTGGGTTTCCGTCCAGAAAGATTCGCAGGGGGTGCAGTACATCCCCTCGTATTTCCCTTTGTAGATATCGCCCTTTTCATACAGGGCACGGAATATTTTTTGAACGGCTTTTTCGTGATAAGCGTCTGTCGTACGGATGAAACGGTCGTTTGAGATATTCAATAGCTTCCAAAGGTCACGAAATACCGACACAATCCGATCGACGTACTCCTTTGGCGAAATGCCCGCCTCGGCGGCTTTTTGCTCTATTTTCTGGCCGTGCTCGTCCGTACCGGTCAGAAACATCACGTCATAGCCCTGCATTCGTTTATATCTTGCAATCGCGTCGGTTGCCACGGTACAGTAGCTGTGCCCAATGTGGGGGTTGCCCGACGGATAGTATATCGGGGTGGTGATGTAAAAGGGTTTCTTGCTCATCGTTTCTACCTCCTTATTTGGTGCTTGGCATTGAAAGGCGCGCACCACGTTATCTACTTATTATACCATTTTATAGGAAGAATTCAATAAAAAAATAGGGCGTTTCCAATTGGAAACTGCCCCGTATCGATTATTGCAGCGCGGCCAACAGCACCGACCCGAACATCAGTACCGCAATGACCAAAGCGACGATCCGGACCCAAAGGGTTCTCGGTTCCGTTTTCTTTTTTGGCCGGTGGTTCATCTGTATTTTTTGCCCTTTACGATTTGCCATAGGAAACCTTCCTTTTCAAAAGTTAAGTTTATAATAGCGCTGCGTTTCCGGCAGTGCAAGGGGAGAATTGTAAATTCTTTTGAAAATTAGGCGCCTATCCCTTTCTTGTGTTATACTATGAATGGAAAAAGAAGCAAAACCGAGGGATAGGGGGCTTTGAATTTGGAAAAAGGGCTTATTCACATTTATTGTGGGGACGGCAAAGGAAAAACCACCGCAGCCGTAGGGCTTTGTGTTCGCGCTGCCGGCCATGGCAAGCGGGTGGTTTTTGTGCAGTTTTTGAAAAGCGAATCGTCCGGGGAACGGTCTGTGCTGCGGATGCTTCCTCAAATCGTGGTATTCCCTTGCCCGCATAGCACAAAGTTTACTTTCCAAATGACAGAAGAGGAAAAAAGAGAAGAAGCGCGGGCCTGTTCCAGCCGCCTTTGTGCCGCATGGAAAGAGGCGGAAAAAGCTGATATGCTGGTACTTGACGAGGTGTTTGGCGCGCTTTCCGCCGGATTATTGTCAGAGGGCGAGGTACTTACCGGGCTCAGGAAAAAACCGAAAGGGCTGGAAGTGGTACTGACAGGCCGGGACCCCGCCCATTTTTTTCTGGAAATTGCCGATTATGTTACCCAAATGAAAAAACAAAAACATCCCTATGAATCGGGTACGGGTGCGCGTAAAGGGATCGAGTATTAATCTGGGGGCTTACTGCAATTGGTTAAAGTTGTTTATGAAAAATATGTGAATAAGATGTTAAAAAATATCGTGATTTTTGTTGATGTATGCCATTGCTTTTTTCCGGATAACCCGATATACTAACTGCATAACATAAGCGTTGCCCAATGTTGCGTTTTCTGTGATAGAAACCGCAGGCGGCCCCTGCGGGGATTCCGCCCCTTCTGGAGCAGGGCGGCGGGTGGATTAACTAACTATACGTCCGGCGTTGTATGCGCAACTCATTTTTTCCCTGTTCTGTTGCGTAATCCTATTTCTGCGATTAGCTTGATGCCTCTTGCGGTAAATTACCGTGGGAGGCATTTTTTTTGTCTATTTCGCGCTAAATAGTAGATAGGAATTGACAAAAAGTATTATTTTCGGTAAGCTAATTATATCAAATATTCGTTGAGGTTGGAGCGTATTTGTGTATAGCTCCGCTAAAAGCTAGGGAGGCAGAAAGCATGAATGTCAAAGGCATTAATGTAGTTGTAAAAAACCAGCCTGTGTTGGACCCCAAATTCATCCCCATGTCCGCCTTTACCACCGCGTTTGAAGAATCCGCGAAAAACGGAAAGCCGGTCGTTTTGGCTTTGGAGCGTGAAGACGGGCAAATCACCCGGTTTGAAACAAAAATCCACGGCACGGAGGAAATGCGCGAGGCAGACGTCCTCTATGTGGAGCGCACTGTAAAAATGATGCTCTGGGCGGCCGGCGGATATAAAATTTATGTCTGCGGCGACGACGCCATCGGAGAAGAGATCAAAAAGATTTACAGCCGTGGCGGCGAGCGTGATTTTGACGTGGATTTTATGGAATCCGTTTATGAGAACACCTTTGAGGTGATCGTACTGCCGCTGGAGAAGGCCCCGGCCGAGAAGCAGAGCCCCAAGCAGATTGGCGGCAACAACACCGGCTGCCGCATTGGTTTTGACGCCGGCGGAAGCGACCGCAAGGTTTCCGCTGTGATCGACGGCGAACCCGTCTTCAGTGAAGAAGTTATCTGGCACCCGAAGACCACCGCCGACCCCACCTACCACTTTAATGAGATTGTGACGGCGTTTAAGACCGCCGCTTCCAAAATGCCGCGCGTGGACGCCATCGGCATCAGCTCCGCCGGCGTATACGTTGACAACCGCGCGATGGTTGCCTCCCTGTTTATCAAAGTTCCCAAGGATGAATTCGACAAAAAAGTAAAAAATATCTATCTGGACGCCGCGAAGGAAATCGGCGACGTGCCGGTGAACGTGGTAAACGACGGCGACGTTACTGCACTGGCGGGTGCCATGACCTTAGGAGATAACAACGTCCAGGGCATCGCCATGGGTACCAGCGTGGCGGGGGGCTACGTCAATAAGGACGGCAACATTACCGGATGGTTAAACGAACTGGCGTTCGCGCCGGTTGACATCGGCGACGACAAGGCGTGGGACGAATGGTCCGGCGATAAGGGCGTGGGCTGCAAATATTTCTCCCAGGATGCGGTCAACCGTCTGGCTCCCATTGCCGGTATTGAACTGCCCGAAGAGGCAACCCCCGCTGAAAAGTTAAAGATCGTACAGGGCCTGATGAATGACGGCGACAAGAGAGCGGTTCCGGTTTATGAGACCATCGGTTGCTATCTTGCTCATGAGCTGGCCTATTACGCCAAGATTTATGATATTAAGCATGTCCTTCTGCTGGGCCGCGTAATGTCCGGCAAGGGCGGCGATGTCCTTTTGGAGACCGCGACCCGCGTGCTCAAGGAAGAATATCCGGAAGTCAACGACAAACTGGAAATCAATCTGCCGGACGAAAAGTTCCGCCGGTTGGGCCAGTCGGTAGTGGCCGCTTCCCTTTAATGCATTGCTAACACAATACAATTCCATAAAAAGCGGGAACAGGTTTTTGATTTAGCCTGTTCCCGCTTTTTATTCTTGGGGGACGATAAAGGGTGGCCGATAAAGAGAAAACGATCCTTTTATAGCAGAGAGATGTACCGATAGGCCCATCCTTTCTGCATGTATTAACGATTTAAAGCAAAAAAATTTTGAAAAAGGTTGACAAAACCGTGCCGTTCGTATTATTATGGCAATAGGTCAAAAGGGAGTTTGTTCCCAATGGAGGATTTTCACAATGACAGTTGCCGCACAGACAAAACGATTTATGGGCTTTGGGTATCCCTGCTTCTTTTTTGGAGCATGGGATTTTTGTGCGTGCAATCAAAACACTGTGAAGGTTTTCTAACGGGTAAAGGCTCATTTTGACGGAAATAGGGCATAGTTACGCGGCGGAACCCAGCAGTGGGTTCCGCCCTTTTTTATGCTTTTTCAAATGTAGGAAAAATACGCAGGGGAACCCTGCCCCAGGAGGAATGTTGTTATGATTATTGTACTCAAACCCAAATGTACGCACGACCAGCTTCAAAAATTCTCAAGCGACCTGGAAGAGCGCTTTCCGGTAAAAGTAAACGCCTGGTTCGGCACCCAGTCTACCGTACTCGGCTTGATCGGTGACACTTCGGCAGTGGATATCGACTATGTAGCCGCGCAGGATATTGTGGAGAGCGTCAAGCGCGTTCAGGAGCCTTATAAGAAAGCGAACCGGAAATTTCATCCGGATAATACGGTCATTACCCTGCCCGGCGGGCAGAAGATCGGAGACGGCGGCATTACCCTAATCGCCGGGCCCTGCTCGGTCGAGAGCGAGGCGCAGATCTGCGAGGTGGCCGGGCGTGTCAAGCAGGCGGGGGCGCAGGTCCTGCGCGGAGGCGCATTCAAACCCCGTACGAGCCCGTATGCGTTCCAGGGGCTGAAAGCGGAAGGGCTGGAGCTTTTGCGGGAAGCGCGCAAAAAGACCGGGCTCCCGATTGTGACCGAAATCATGAGTGCAGACCATCTTCCCTTATTTAAAGATGTGGACATCATCCAGGTGGGCGCCCGGAACATGCAGAACTTTGAGCTATTGAAGGAATTGGGCAAGACTGATAAACCGATCCTGCTCAAACGCGGCCTTTCCTCTACCATTGAGGAACTGCTCATGAGCGCCGAATACATCATGGCGGGCGGCAACGAAAAGGTAATCCTGTGTGAGCGCGGAATCCGGACTTACGAAACCTTTACCCGCAATACGTTGGATATTTCCGCCGTGCCGATCCTCAAAAAACTTTCCCACCTGCCGGTTATTGTGGATCCCAGCCACGCTTCCGGCATTTCCTGGCTGGTGGAACCGCTTGCAATGGCGGCGGTGGCCGCAGGGGCGGACGGCTTGATCATCGAGGTGCACAACGATCCGGCGCGCGCCTTATCCGACGGCGCACAGTCCCTGACGCCCGACCAGTTCGATCAGGTAGCCAAGCGCGTTTTCCAGATTGGCAAGGCGTTCGGCCGCAAGGTGGATTAAGATGACCGTAGCAATTGTCGGGCTAGGGCTGATCGGCGGTTCCCTGGCCAAGGCGTTTTCGGAGCGTACCGCCCACCAGGTGATTGGATTTGACCGTAACCCGGAGGTCACGCAGGCGGCGCT
>CAMMKL010000089.1 GCA_946497265.1 uncultured Clostridia bacterium
GAACCAACTCCGAGGGCAAGGAAGCAACCGACGGAGTGCCCACCACGGGCGACAGCGCGCCCATTGCGGCCATGTCCTTGCTGGCACTAGCTGCAGCGGGAGCCGTATTGGTAATCACTAAGCGCCGGAAATAAGCTTCATAACAATAAAACTACCTGTTTTTTTCAAAAAGTTCTGTAAGGGAGTCCTGCTCGTTAGGATTCCCTTACGTTCTATACAGATTTTGGAGATTAGGGGAATATTCGTCTGACAGGGGCATTTGCGTGTTTTGATTTCCTTGGATGAGGGATAAATCAGTAGATCTTTTTGATAAAGGCAATGTCATGTGCCATGATAGAAGAATAGTAAGGCACTTTAAAAGGATGGTTTTACCTAGAAGGCATACGCATTGGCTTGACAAAAGAACATGATAACGCTATATTTAGATAAAGGTTCAGAATTTTAGAGCCAAAGTTAATAGGAAGAAGGAGTTTTATCATGAAAAAAGCAATATCCAAGGTTTTTTCACTGACGCTGGCAATTTTGATGGTGGTTTCCCTGGCGGCTTGCGCACAAAATAACGGCAAATTTGCGTCGGTAGAGGATTATCTTGCAAACGAGCAGGTTCAGGAACAGCTTCAGCCTTCCATCGACAGTGTAAAGAATATGGGGTTGGATCTGAAGATAACAGGGGAAGGAAACAAGCTGATTTATACCTATACCTATACGACGCAGCTGGATGAGGATGGCGTCGCCGAGCAGTTGAAGGAGGGGCTGAACGCACAAGCTTCTTCCTTTGAGGGGGTTGCGTCCAATTTAAAGGATGTTATTAATGTAGATAACCCGGTTGTGGTGGTAACGTATCTGAACAAGGATGGCACGGTCCTGCATACTCAGGAATTTACCGCCAAATAAAAAAACTATGCCGAAAGGCCCGCTTTCAAAGCGGGCCTTTCGTTTTTGCGCGGATCAGCGATCGGATTCCAAAAATGTGAGAAAGGTTTGGTTAAAGAGGGACAGTTCATCATAGAAAACACCGTGTCCACTGTTTTCAAATGGGAAGAGACGCGCGCGCCGGATACGCTCCTGTTGGAGCAGAGCGAGTTCGAAGGGTACGACTTTGTCTTTTTTTCCATGAAAAATCCCAGTAGGAACATGGACAAAGGAAAGATCCCGTCGGACGTCTTCATCCCGCAGCGAATATGCGGTGCTTACGGTACCGATGCCGGAGGCTTCCAGCGACAGGTTGCGGAACCAGTTTTTGATTGCGTCGCTGTGGGGGCAGGCTAGGAGCATCCGGCTGAACTCTTCTGCAAGCTGGGCGCGGTCGGTTTCGGCTTGCTGGATGAGTTGGTTGACATCTTCTTTGGTCATTCCATAAGGAAAACCGGGTGCGCGGGTAAAACGCGGGGCCGCGGCCGCTAAGAGAACCAGCTTTTTTACCTCGTAGCCCTGGAAGAGCCTCATATAGCGCAGGGCCACGGCGCCGCCCATGGAAAAGCCTGCCAGGACGAACGCCTTTAGCTTCAGGGAACGGATTACTTGGAATACGTCAAAGGCAAGTTGGTCATAGCGGTAGCCGAAGGCGGGCGCATCTGACTTGCCGAATCCACGCAGATCCATGGTGACCACGCGGTAGCCGGCATCCACCAGCATCCGTTTTTGATACTCGAAGATTTCTTGGGAAAGCGGCCAGCCGTGAATCATAACGACCGTCTTCCCGCTTTTGGGATTTAGATCGTATACGGCGATTTTCACGCCATCCTGGGTTTTTATAAAGTACATGGGGATCGACTCCTTTTTTATTATTTTATGGGGTTGGCCGTAAGCTTGTGAGTTCCTTTTTTGGCCAAACAAACAAGGATGGCATGTGAAAATAAGCGGAATTTCCAATTTTTATGTATAATCCTTCCTTTTTTTATTTTTTATGATATAATCATTTCAATTGGGCCAATCAAATCCCAGATGATACGAACCCGATCCGGTGATCCCAAGGGGGGATCGGAACGGCAAGAAGGAGGAGCATAATGAATCGATTTACATTAGGAGGTTGGAAGAAAGCGGTTTCTATAGCGCTTTCGTGCACAATCGCGTTGGCTTCCTGCGGCCTTACCGTGGCGGCGGCCGATACGGTGCAGGAAAAAGAAACAGGCGGGAGCTACTACTCGGTTACCAATCCTCCGGTATTGGACGGAACCACGGCAATTACCCTAAAAACGGGGGAGGATTTTAATCCGGAAAGCGCGCAGTACCGGCTTTTTGCCAACGATTTTGAAGACGGCGATGTTACCTCTTCACTCAAGATTACCGAAAACACTGTGAACACCGCCCAAGCGGGGAACTACCGGCTTTCTTATACCGTGACAGACAGCCATGGCAATACCGCCCAAAAACAGGTACCGGTGACGGTGGGAGACATAAAAACTACCCAGCGCACCCTGTATACCCTGCCGAGCGTCCGGTATATGGCGGCGGTGGGTACCAACCGCGGGAACAATCACGACCGGCAGAATCTGGGGATTTATATGCCGGCCGGCTCCACCATGCGGGTGCGCCAGGTTGATTCGGGGTTTGGGAAGGATCTTTCCCTGACGCTGTACGCAGACGATCAAGAGAAGGAAACCAACACCGCGAGCCAGACGGCGGTTTACAGCATCCCGGCCAATGGGGACTGGGTAACACTTACAGCTGCCCATGACAGCGTACCGCTGATCAAAACGCCTTACGAAGCGGCGTGCCAACCGGTTTTGGAAATTGAGTGGACCGACACCGTAAAGCCGCTGGACTATTACCGTTTGGGTGACGATGAACAGGCTTTTTTTGCAGGATGGGATGCAAGCGGCGCCTCCTTTGCCGTGATAGAAACCGAGCGTATCACCATACTGGTCCCACGCAAAGACCGAAACATCCTGTTGCGCAACGGGGATACCTCCGACCAGGCCTACTATAAGTTCGATACCCTGGACGAGCTTTTGGGCTATTACAACGACTTTGTGGAACAGTACGACCGTTTCCTAGGGTTGGAACTGGATCCGGATAACCCGGTACACCAGAATGTCCGGACGAAATTTTTTGCGAAAGCCAACATCCACGGAGTGGGCGCGGCTTATTATTCCGACGACCATACCGCAAGCAACAGCGATTCTGCAAGCGGCTATTATGAAAAAACATGGCTGAACCTGCATGAGCTTGGCCATGGGTATGAAGGCACCTTGGCCAGGCAGGAGCTTTCCTTGGTGGAAATCCTCAACAATGTGTTCGCGTACTATTATCAGCAGACCTTTTTGAAACCAGGCGACGGCGGCTGGCTGGGGTTTAAGATCGATATCGAAAAGAATATGAAGGCCTTCCGTGAAGCCGGAACCGATTATAACACGCCCAACTGCTTTGCCGAGCGTTTGTACTCCCTTGTGAATCTGCTGGATAAAATCGGCCCGGAAGAGGCGATGGCGTATTTGGAACGGCAGTATCGCGAAGAGATCGCTGCGGGAAACCAGCCCGGGGCTGCCGATTCTTTCTGCCGGGCTTTCGGAGAGTTTTCCGGATACAATGTGGCGCCGTATTTTGACAGTTGGGGCGTAAAACCCAGCGAGCCGGTAAAGGCGGAACTATATGAAAACGACGGCAAAATGTTGTATTACCTGCGCGATTTGGTGGCAAACGACCAGAAAGCCGAAACGCTGCGCGTGAAGCTTGGCTTAAAGGGGATCTACGATCTGGTGGATAACGACGACCTTCGGGAAGAAAAGCTGACGGGTTCGGTAGAGATCCGCCTATCGATTGATGATTTTTCGCAGATTTCGGGCAGAAACCTGCTGATCAAAGATGGTTCCGATATCATCCGGACGATTCCCATTACAGAGCAGACCATCACGGTAACCGATCTTCCGGTTGGCATTTATGAATTGGAACTGCCCAATACCAAAACGGTCCCCTATCAATTTGATTACCAGTATCTCGTGGTACAGCAGGACAATACCTTGGTCAAAGAGGTGGCGTACACCCGTTTGGATGCCGCTACGATGTCGTCGGACAGTAAAATTCAGTTTGCGGGTCTTTCTAATTGGATCTTTTCCACAACAACATACGATCTGAACGCAGGAACCATGACGGTAAAGACTGAGGGAGGGCAGCCGCACGTTTACTTCCCGGGGCAGACCTATGCTTCTATTGAAGTACTCGATACCCAGGGCAACCGGGTTTTCTTCAAGGATTATATCGGTGACGCCAACATGGAAGCTGCAGTAGAAACCTTCCCAGTGGAAGTGGGCTACCAGATAAAGATCCATCATAAGGAACCTCAGGACCGCCTGCTGTTCCAAAGCCAGTGCCTGAATAGCAGGGAAAGCGAATACATCGTCCCAAACAATCAGGCAGTTAACCAGAACACTTCCTATACCATAACCCCTTATGGCCTCCAGAAAACCGGATGGGATACCAAAACGATTTATAACATCTATCAAAACAAACTGGATCAATTGATTGAAAACGTGCAGTCCGGTCTGACGGCGCAACAGCTTGGAAACAAGAACGCCTATGCAGGGGAGAAAAATAAAATTTTCAGCAGCATCAACGGCTTAAACGACACCGACAAAGCGGAGTATTTGCAACAGTACCGTTCCTTGTACAATGGTTCTGCCCCTGTGCTGACCGGGGAAGAGAATAAAACCCTGTATGTAGGCGATGCGTTCGAGCCGCTGTCGTACCTGGCCGCTACCGACGCGGAGGACGGAACGATTGTATTGACGGCGGTGAATACGCAAATCGCCACAGACGTACCATTGGACGAAAACGGCGTCCTGAACAGCCGCGGCAGCTACGAAATCCATTATACGGTATCGGATTTCGATGGGAATACCACCCAAAAGACGATAACGGTGCTCATATTGGATACCACATCCCTTTCTTCCGCCGTGGCGGAGGGCGAGGCCATCCGGGAAGAACTTGACCAGTATCTGCCCGACGGGCAGAAGGAATTCCTTGCAGCACTGGATGCCGCTTCCTCCCTACTTGCACAGGGAGGGACGCAAGAGGAAATCGACGCTGCCTGCGATGCCTTGAACGCCGCGATTGAAAAGCTGACTTTAAAACCGGGTAACGTGGACAAAACCGGCCTGAAACAGGTAATCGATGTGGCAAAGGGTTATGATTTAAGCAAGTACGTAGACGATGCTGTGGCCAAGCAGGCGTTTGCAGACGCGCTAAAAGCGGCAGAGGATGTATACAGCAAAACAGACACGCCTCAAGAAGAGATTAACAAAGCAAAAGAAGCGTTGCTTGATGCGATGTCGGGGCTGCGGCTTCGCGCCGACAAGAGCAGCCTACATGCGTGGCTGGAGGAACTGAAATCCATTGACCTAAGCCGGTACACCGAAGAAAGCACGACGGCCGTCCGCACCGCCATTGCCAAAGCGGAGGCGCTGGCGGCGCAGGATCTGGGCCGGGATCAAACAGCCTTGATTCAGTCGATGATTGCCGAAATGCGGGTTGCCAAGGAACAGCTCTCATTGGCTGTAGAAGGATCGGAAGACACGCAGAATCCGGCTGAGGGCTCCAACGCCGCCCAGGATACGGAAATAAGTTCCAAATCCGACGAAAGTAGTGGAAACGGCTTGCCTTCTGGGGAGAAAGTGTCCGTTTCTACCGGAAAACCGGCGGCGGAAGCTCCCCGAACGGGTGACAGTATGCCATACGCCGCACTGTCTGTGCTGGCAATATTTGCAGCGGGCGCGGCCTTCTACCTAAAAAAACGTAAAGCATAACCAGTGTTCCTCAAAGCCGGAGGGAGTCAACGGAAGTTACCCCTTCGGCTTTTTTATTCCTTCAAATGTCCCATCAAATAAAACTTGATACGGGTATCATTCCCACAGTCGTTTTTTGTAAGCCCGGTTTGCTGTTTTCCGCCGGGTGTGCTATAATAAGCGCGTTCGTTTAACAGAGGCCTTCAGGGAACACGGCCGACGTCCCTTGCTTTCAGGCCGACCTGCCCACCGCCCTGAGACGGCCGGTGATAAAATGGAGAGGATAGAACGCCATGATAGATAAAAAGCGGATTGAAGCCGCAGTCAGAGAAATTCTGGAGGCTGTGGGGGAAGATGTGCAGCGGGAAGGTCTGCAGGAAACCCCGCATAGGGTCGCCAGGATGTATGAAGAAATTTTTTCCGGCATGCACGACGATCCCACGAGGCATCTCAAGATTTTTCATGAACCCGCGCAGAACAACGAATTGGTTATAGTGAGGGACATCCCGCTGTACTCGGTTTGTGAGCATCATTTGCTGCCGTTTATCGGTAGCGCACATATCGCATACATACCCAAACATGGGAAAATCATCGGTTTGTCTAAGTTTGCGCGTATTGTGGATTGTTTTGCCCGCCGTCCGCAGGTACAGGAGCGCCTTACCTCGCAGGTCGCGGATTTTTTATTTGAGCATCTTGAACCCTATGGCGTGGCTGTGGTGATTGAGGCGGAGCACCTTTGTATGACCATGCGGGGCGCGCGCGCAGCCGGGGCTAAGACGCAGACTTCAGCCCTGCGAGGCATTATGCGATCGGACGCCAAGAGCCGTTCCGAAGTGATGACTCTGCTGACGGGAGGAGACCGATTGTGAGTGTGTTTCATGCCGGAAAATATTCTCTGCCCTTGGGTCAGAAAACCTATGTGATGGGGATTGTGAATGTAACGCCGGATTCCTTTTCCGACGGGGGCAAGTGGATCAACCCGGAAAAAGCGGCGGAACACGCCCTGCTTTTGCAGGAACAGGGGGCCGACTTTCTGGATCTGGGCGGGCAATCTACCCGGCCTGGGTATACGCCGATTGGCTGGCGGGTAGAATGGGCTCGTTTGGAACCGGTCTTTGCCTTGCTGAAGGGGAAGGTCCAGATCCCGGTCTCGGTGGATACCTTTTATCCGGAGGTTGCTGAGCGCGCGTTGGAAGCGGGGGCGGATATCATCAACGACGTAACGGGATTTGCACGGCAAGAAATGTTTTCCCTTGCAAAACAATACGATTGCGGATGCATTATCATGCACGACCAACCCCGATTTGAAACGATACGGCCTTTTTTTGCGCGGCAACTTGAAAAAGCCGTGCAATTTGGATTGTCGCCGGAACAGGTTTGTTTTGACCCCGGCGTGGGGTTTGGCAAAACCTATGAGGAAAACCTGAGGATCGTGGGGGAACTGAAAACGCTTTTGATTCCCGGAACCGCCATGCTGGTAGGCGCTTCGCGCAAGCGGGTAATCGGGCAGCCCTGCGGGAATCCCCCGTTTACGGAACGTCTTCCCGGAACGATCGCGGCCCATACCCTGGCGATTGCCGGCGGGGCGGATATTATACGTGTACACGACGTCGCCGAAGCGGTGCAGGCGGTACGGGTAGCCGACGCGGTTTTGCAGGAAACTAGGAGTCGGGCACAGGATTCCGAATGAAGAGTGAGGGCGGAGGCGGGGGCTTCCGCCTTTTATTAGTGCTTTATCAAATAAGGAGTTTTGGTTATGGATCAGATTCATATTAAGGGACTACGGGTGTTTGCCTTTCATGGGGTGAATCCGGAGGAAAAAAGGGACGGTCAACATTTTGAGCTGGATATTACACTTTATGTTTCTGTAAAACGTCCGGGCGTTAGTGACAAACTTTCGGATACCGTCAATTATTCCAAGGCCGCCAAGACGGCCGCACGTGTGATGATGGAAGAACGATATGACTTGATAGAGCGCGCGGCTACTCGGGTGGCGGAGCAGTTGCTCCTGGATTTCTCCACGGTTGAACAGGTGCGCGTGTGCCTGAAAAAACCGGAAGCGCCTGTCAAGCTTGATTTTGACTATATGGCGGTTGAGATTATGCGTACGAGGGAGGATTTCCATTGAAAGAGGCGGTAGTGGCTCTGGGAAGCAATGTAGGCGACAGGCTCCGGCAGATGGAGGCGGCGATCAAGGCGCTGGACCGCTTGCCCAGGACTCGTGTATTGGCGGTTTCCCGTTTTTATGTAACCGATCCCTTTGACGTACCGGAGCCCCAGGAGGATTACCTGAACGCCTGTGTGAAATTAGAAACCGATTTGGGCGCCCATGTGCTGCTGGGGGCATGTTTGGGTATCGAAGCGGGAATGGGTAAGGTACGGACTTACCGCAATGCGCCTCGCCTGATTGATCTGGATTTGCTTTTATATGATGGAGAGCGGTATAACGACCAGGATTTAACACTTCCTCATCCCGGTATTTTGCAAAGGGCCTTTGTCATGGTTCCTTTGCGGGATCTATACCCGGAAGGAGTCGCTTTGGGGCTGCAATTTCAACAGGAACTCGAGCAAGTGGGAGAAGGTACGGTGAGACTTTACTCCCGATAAAAGAAATTTTAAAAAAATCGGAATAAAGTGTTGACAAAAGGGGAAGAGATATGATAATATATCGAAGCCGCTTCGA
>CAMMKL010000090.1 GCA_946497265.1 uncultured Clostridia bacterium
CGACATGCCCGGGGTGCAACCCCTGGAGCGGGTGATGGGAATCGAACCCACACGGCCAGCTTGGAAGGCTGGCGTTCTACCACTAAACTACACCCGCGTTTCAGCGACGGCTTATATTCTAGCATACAAGCCGTCGTTTTGTCAATAGTTTTCAGAAAATTTTTCATCTTATTCCATATGAAGCTTCAATTCGTCTTTTTCTTCATACAAATGTAGCTTGCTGACGGCCATTTCACTGCCTTCAATCAGAGCGGAAGCGATCTGATCCTCTACCTTGCGGCGAATCAGATTCCGAAGGTCGCGTGCACCGCTGCGTCCTCCTACCGCATGTTTTGCCAGCCAATGCAGGGCGCTGCCGTCAAAAGTGAAAGCAATCCCCTTCTCTTTGAGCGTACCCACATATTCCTGTAGCATAAGCTGTGCAATGGAAACAAAGCTTTCCTCATTCAACGGTTGGAAAACGACGATCTCATCAATGCGGCTTAGGAATTCCGGCCGTAGAAATTCGGAAAGGGCCTTCATAACCTTTTCCTTGCTGGCCTCCGCCTCACTTTTGCCAAAGCCCAGCATCGTGTCTTTTTTCTCGCTGCCGGCGTTTGAAGTCATTACGATGACCGTATTTTCAAAGTTTACGGTACGGCCGTGGGCGTCGGTGATCCGCCCTTCATCCAAGATCTGGAGCAGGATGTTTAAAACGTCGGGGTGCGCCTTTTCAATCTCATCGAACAGCAACACGGAATAGGGACGGCGACGGACTTTTTCCGTCACCTGGCCGGCTTCGTCATAGCCAACATAACCCGGAGGCGAGCCAATAATGCGGGAAACCGAATGTTTTTCCATAAACTCGCTCATATCAAGCCGGATCAAGGTTTCCGGCGTGTCGAACAGCTCTTGGGAAAGTACTTTTACCAATTCGGTCTTTCCCACGCCTGTGGGGCCCACAAAGATAAAGGAGGCGGGACGGCGGCGGGGGCTGATCTGCACCCGGCTGCGGCGCACTGCGGCCGCCACGGCCTCGACCGCCTCGTCCTGGCCGATGATATGTTCTTTGAGCTTTTCTTCCAAATTCCCAAGCTTTTTCAATTCGTTTTCCCGCACACGGGAGGCCGGGATACCCGTCCATAACTCAATTACATGGGCCAGGTCGTCCTCCGTGACAGAGGCGCCCAAGGCCTCCGGCTCCAATTCCTTTGCCCGGCCTTCCAGCCGCAAAAGCTCACAGCGCAGTTCGGCGAGCTTTTCAAAATCCGCCTGCGCCCCTTTGGAGGTCAGCTCCTCTTCTTCCGATTTGAGCCGGCCGATCTCACCGGAAACCGTATCAAACTCGCCCATCGCGGTATTGCGCAACGCGGCGCAGGCACAAGCTTCATCCAACAGATCGATGGCCTTATCCGGCAAAAAGCGGTCGGTAATATAACGCTCGGAAAGCCTGACGGCACGGCGGATCAAAGCGTCCGGCACGGTTACGCGATGGTATGTTTCGTAATAGGATTTGATCCCCATCAACACATCAATGGTATCTCCCACCGATGGTTCCGCTATGGTCACAGGCTGAAAGCGGCGCTCCAGAGCGGTGTCTTTTTCAATGTACTTGCGGTATTCTGTAAAGGTGGTCGCACCAATCACCTGGATCTCCCCTCGGGAAAGCGCCGGTTTCAAAATATTGGCCGCGTTCATACTGCCTTCCGCGTCGCCGGTACCCACGAGGTTATGCACCTCGTCGATAAACAGGATTACGTTGCCGTCTTCCTTCACTTCTTCCACCAAGCCCTTGATGCGGCTTTCAAACTGGCCGCGGAATTGGGTGCCCGCCACCAAGGCGGTAAGATCCAACAGATGGATTTCTTTTTCTTTTAAGCGAACGGGGACATTGCCCTCAGCAATCCGAAGGGCAAGCCCTTCGGCAATGGCGGTTTTGCCGACGCCAGGTTCGCCGATCAGACAGGGGTTATTCTTCGTACGGCGGGAAAGGATCTGCACAACGCGGCCAATCTCTTTGTCTCGGCCAATGATGCGATCCAGCTTACCGTCGCGTGCACGCTGTGTGAGGTTATAGCAATATTGGTCGAGGTGTTTGCGTTTTTTCTTCTTCTCACGGCCTTTTTTGCCGTCTTCCTTTTCTTTTCGGGAATCGTTCTCCTCCGATTTTTTGCCATAATTCGGAAAAACGTTCTGTAAAAATGGAAACGTGGGAGCGCCGCCCGGAGAGAAATCCTCCTCATCGTCGGTTTCCTCATCATCCGGATTTTCCATTAAGGGAACCAAGCCGTTTTCTCCGCCCATTTCCTGCATCATGGCGTTGATCTGATCCTGCATGGCCTCCAACTGCTCTTCGTTAATCCCCATTTTATCCAGCAGGCCGTTGAGCTGCCCGCTGATGCCCAATTCCTTTGCGCACACAAGGCAATATCCCTGCGGCTCCGATCCGGGGGCGTTGGAGGCTACAAAGACAACGGCCGGCCTTTTATGGCATTTGCTACACATCATAGATTTTGTTTCTCCTTTTTTGCGTCCGCTTGCGGGGGTTCCTTCGGGGCGGACGGGTCGTCATCGTTCGTATGAATAATTTCTAGGAAAACCAAGAAATATTTGATCAGTGCAAATAGCATGCTTGCCGCCGTAACCGACAGCAATACGATTATCAGCACATCGTTTTCCTGGTTCCAAATTGCTTTCATGGTTACAATCGCCGTCATAGATACATAAAATACGACGGTGGCCACCTTGCCATACCATCGTGCGGCCGGAGGGCGTTTGTGCAGTTTTAAAAGGACGCCACCTGCGACCAGCATAGATAGCTCCTTTAAAATCAGAAGGACCACCAATGGGATTGTTATTGGAAATGCTAGCCCCATGCAAATAACAACGGCGGCCAGCGTAAGTTTATCGGCCACGGGATCCAGCATAGCTCCCAAAGGGGTAAACTGGTGGAACCGCCTGGCTATCCACCCGTCAAACATATCGCTCAGCCCGGAAACAAGCAGCATCAACGCCGCCGGCCCATATTTCCCCTGGACAAAGAATACCACAAATGGCGCAATGACCAAAAGGCGCAATACGGAAAGCGCATTGGGAATGGTAAGATTCTTTTTCCAACCTTGTTTCTTTTCCATCTTCTTTAACCTTCTCTACGTACAAGCCGGCAAAACAAGCCGCACCTGCTTTAAAATAATGATAATAACGGATCCAAAGGGTTCCAATCATAAACCACGCGAAACAACGATGAGGATTGAATGCTTTCCTGACTAAACACATTATGAAACCAGCTGCCGGCCGGCACCATAGGCACCACTGCTCGAACGACAAGGCATGCCACCAACAATACCACTACACCGCTAAACAAGCCGATCACCAATCCGAGCAGCGAATCCGCCTGACGCAGTACGGGAAGGCGGAAGATCCGGCCAACCGCGCGCGCCAATAGCCCGACGGCTACCATCAGGATCAAAAACAACAAGATCATCAAAACCACACGGATCGGTTCGATAATAACAGGCGCAACCGTATCCACCAATGTTTTAGCCGTGTCCTGCGTACCGTTTGCCAGGATCTGTTCCATGTGTTCGTTGGTGATCCCATATTGTCCCAGAGAGGAAGAAACAAACTGCGGAAGGGCGTCGAACAGTTCCTGCAACCTTTGCGCAATGTCCTGTGTCGGGCTAGCCGCAAGCGCCTGCTCCACCTTTCCAGTCAACGAAGGGCGTACCAACACGTCGAATACGTAAGGGGCGAGCGAAGAAGCCAACAGGGAAGAAAGGATCAGCGACACGACCCCGCCGACCAGGCGAACGATCGACCTGGCCACTCCCCGCCGCCAACCGGTAATCATAGCGATCACAAGAATGACGACAACACCCACATCAAGATAAATAGACATTCCGGCCATTCCCCCTTTTCCTGCGCCTATCGCCTTTCCAATTATAACTTATCTTACCTATCCTTATTGTTTTTCTACTACCAAACAAAAACTTTTCGCTTTTTCTTTCGAAACGCCGGTTCATCGGCCGAAACAACCGCAAACAAGCTGCCCCTAAACAAGCTTTAATATAGCATATATAACCCTATTTTGTCAAAGAAATAGACCGAATCTCACTAATTCCCAAAATATATGCCTCGTCGGCGGTAGGCAAAAGCACTTTGCGCGCGTCCAGCCCCGCTTCATTTTCTGAAATCGGCTCCCCCGCAGCAGAATAGCGATAAACAGATCCGTCCGAAAGGAGCGCCAGTGTATTTCCATTTTGCGCCACGGAAACTACTTTATAAGGCGTGGACATCTCGGTTTTTATCGCGCCGCTGGAATCGATATACGCTACGTCACAGGCACGCCCATCATTCGATTTGGAGAGCGCCAGGATTACGCCGCTCTCTTTGTTTACCGAAAAGCAAGAAAGCGTACGCTGGTTGTATGAATAATCCACCTTTTCCATAGTGGCAGGATTGATGATGGAAAGCTGCTGGTCGCAGACTACGGCAATGTTTCCATTGGATAAAAACCGAATATCCAGGATCAACATATCCGGAAACAGGAAATCCGCAGGCTTGGTCTCTAATGTCCCGGAAGAAAAATCGAATAGGTAAAGGGCCGATTCCAACTGCCCATTGTTGGCATTAAGCCCTCCCACCGCCGCCCGGCTGCCGTGGGCATCAAGGGCGATGGCGTTCATATAATAGTCGGAAAACCAATAACGGTAAAGATACTCATCCGGCTTATCCACCGCGATTTCCTTCGGATAGACCGTCATTTCCGACAAATACCCGCTTGCCTCGGTCAGTACCGCATAGATCCCGTCGTCGCTGATATCGGCGGCAAGGATTCGCTGTTCCAAGGTGTTTTCCTGGTCGCGTTTCAGCACGGTCCGGCTTCGGGTCTCCACTTGCAGGGTACTGCCACCCTGGTTATAAATCAAGGCATTCCCTCCCGCAACCTTCAAAACCGGGTTGCCAAAACTGTGTTGGCGGTTGGCAAGTTCTTTCGCGGTACGGTTCAGGGAAACAAAAGAGGTATCGCTTACAACAGCGAGGTCTTTGTCCATCAGCTGAAAATTGGACGCCTCAACCTCACTGCCAACAATCGGCGTCGGGTATCCGGGGCCGGCCCCCATCCCTAACAGAGAGTCCTGAACCCAGGCCGATACCCGTTCGGGCGAAAGGTTATCCCGATAAACGAAACACAGCATCCCGATTACACACACAAGCAGGATTGCCGAGACCCGGAGCCATTTGCGCGATACTTTTACCCTGGGGGGGATCTCCTCCTCCCGGTAATCTTCCAGCGGGAGGTCTTCCAGGCTCAGGGCGCCGCGCTTTTTTTGGGCGCGCCTGCGCGCTTCCTTATCTTCCCGAAAGCGGTTTCTCGCCATGCGTTTGCACCTCCCCTTCATAAAACACCCGGTTTAAATAAAGCCCGCAGGCGGGGGCGGTCGGCCCGGCCTGCGCGCGGTCTTTTGCAGCTATAATGGCGGGGATGCAGTCGGGGGCGAATTTGCCCTGTGCAATGCGCAATAGCGTACCCACCATGATCCGCACCATATTATACAAAAAGCCGTCGGCCTCTACTCTCATCTGTACGAGAGGCCCTTCCCGTTTGACTTCAAAGCGCCGCACCGTACGGCGCAGGTCGCCGCGCTCCCGCTGGTCCAGCGTGCAGAAAGAGGTAAAGTCGTGATACCCCACAAAATCCTGGGACGCCCTGTGCAGGGTTTCCACATCCAGCGGATACCAATAATGGTAGGCATAGCCGTCTAGGAATGGGTCGCGCACCGGCGCGTTCCAGATCTGATAAATATATTCCTTACCCTTACAGGAATAGCGCGCGTGAAAATCGAGCGGTACCTCCCGGCAAGCGCTTACCGCCATATCCTTAGGCAGATGATGGTTGAGGGCCGCCACCAAGCGGTCGCAGGGGATATCTCGCTCTGTTTTGATGCTGACGCAGTACTGGCGCGCATGCACGCCCGAATCGGTGCGGCTGCACCCCTTAATGTCGATTTCCTTCCCAATAATCTTTCGCAGGGCATTCTGGAAAACCTCCTGCACGGCCAGGGCGTTTTCCTGGATTTGCCAACCATGGTAATGGCTGCCGTCGTAGGCCATAGTGACAAGCAGGTTCCTCATAACGCCGCCCCCAGCGGCAGCCAGATATTGCACGCAATGGCGGCAAGGCTAAAAGCCGCAGTAAACACAATCACAGATACATCCAGTGTACCCAGATGCAGGCTCTTCATGCGGGTTCGCCCCTCTCCGCCATGATAACAGCGGCATTCCATCGCCATGGCAAGGTCGTACGCCCGGCGGAAGGAAGAAACAAACAACGGGATCAAAATGGGGATCAGCGCTTTCACCCGCTGCATCAGCCCGCCGCTTTCCAAGTCGGCCCCGCGCGCCTTCTCCCCGCTCATGATCTTGTCGGGTTTCTCCAGGAGGGTAGGGACAAAACACAGGGCAATGGTCATCATCATGGCGATTTCATGCACCTTGATGTGAAACACTTTCAGAGGTTTCATCAGCCGTTCGAGCGCGTCGGTCAGATCGGTGGGAGAAGTGGTAAAGGTAAGCACCGAACTGATAAGTATAAGTTCGGTGATGCGCACTGCTACAAAGACGCTGTTTTTGATGCCGTTCGCCGTAATTTGCATAAATCCGAACAGCGTCACCAACGGTTCGCCCCGCCCGTAAAACAGATTGAGCACGGCGGTAAACAGTACCACAAAAAGGATCATCCGCAGGCTCTTTACATAAAGCCTGAGCGATACCCCGGAGCAGCCGATGGCTATCAATACGGCCGCCGTCATAATCCCCAGGGAAAGAAAATTGTTGCTGACAAAGAGCATGACGATAAAAGCGAGCAGCAACACGATCTTGGCTCGGGGATCCATCCGGTGCAGGACGGATTTCCCCGGCACAAATTGGCCGAGCGTCACATCCCTAACCATGGCTTTCCCCCCTTTCCTTGAGCAATTTCAGCATTTCCCGCACGCCTTGCTCTACCGTGAGCACGCCGGAACTGACCGGCCAGCCCGCATGTTGCAGATCCCTCATAATTTTGGTAATCTGCGGCACACGCAGGCCCATTTCCTCCAGTTCCTCCCCGCGCGCGAAAATTGCGCGGGTGGTGTCGAACATCGCCACCGATCCGTTGTTCATCACCAGCACGCGGTCGGCAATCCGCGCGATGTCCTCCATGCTGTGGGAAACCAGCAGCACGGTATTGCCGCGCTGCTTGTGGTAATTGAGGATCTGCGCCAGCAACACGTCCCTGCCGCGCGGGTCAAGGCCGGCGGTGGGCTCGTCCAAAATCAAGATATCCGGATCCATGGCGATCACGCCCGCAATGGCGGCCCGGCGCTTCTCCCCGCCTGAAATCTCAAAAGGCGAAGCCTCCAGCAGTTCATCCTTTAGCCCAACAAAGGCAGCGGCGGAACGCACGCGCCGGTCGAGTTCCTCTTCCCGGATTCCCATATTACGCGGGCCGAACGAAATATCCTTGTACACCGTTTCCTCAAAGAGCTGGTGCTCCGGGTACTGGAACACCATTCCCACCCGAAACCGGATATCGCGTATTTTTTTCGGTTCCGCCCATATATCTTTTCCATCGAGCAGCACCCGGCCGGATGAAGGGCGCAAAAGGCCGTTTAGTTGCTGCACTAAGGTGGACTTTCCCGAACCGGTATGCCCGATCACCCCGATGAACTCCCCTTTGTGAATGGTCAGGCTTACGTTCTTCACCGCCGCCTTCTCAAAAGGCGTTCCTTCCCCATAAACATAGGAGAGCTGCTGTGTTTCTAAGATCGGCATCTTTCCACCTCCAAAAGCTGCTTGAGCGCGGCCACACATTCTTCCTCGTCCAAAATTCCTTCAGGCAGGGAGTACCCGCAGGCCTTAAGCCGGTAACATAGTTCCGTCGCTTGCGGCACGTCGAGCTGGTGGGCCTTGAGCAGCTCCACCCGGGAAAACACCTCCCGTGGGGCGCCGTCTATCAGGATTTTCCCGTCGTCCATCACCACCACTCGGTCCGCCTGAACGGCCTCGTCCATATAGTGGGTGATCAACACGATGGTAATCCCCTTCTCACGGTTCAGCTTGCGGATGGTATCCATGACCTCCGTGCGGCCACGCGGATCCAGCATGGCGGTAGGCTCGTCCAGCACGATGCATTTGGGACGCATGGCAATGATGCCCGCGATCGCGACGCGCTGTTTTTGACCGCCTGAAAGCTTATAGGGGGCGTTGTGGCGGTATTCATACATTTCCACCGCTTTGAGGGCGTCGTCTACCCGGGCGCGGATCTCCCCCGGCGGAAGGCCGAGGTTTTCCGGGCCAAAGGCCACGTCTTCCTCTACAATGCTGGCGACCAATTGGTTATCGGGGTTTT
>CAMMKL010000091.1 GCA_946497265.1 uncultured Clostridia bacterium
CTTCGTCCCCGTCCAATGCGATTAAAAGTTCCAGGTGTTCCGATAATGCGAGCAAAAGCTCCAGCTTATCCAATATGGCAATCCCATTGGTGCAGATTGCCGTCGTCAGCTTTTCTTCCGCCAGAGCGGCAAGCAGCCGGTCGATTTCGTGATAGATAAGCGGCTCCCCTCCCCAGAGGTAGATAAACGGATGAGCCGCTTTTGTCTCCGACAGGCAGCGCTCAATAACGGCATAGTCCAAATCCATATTTTTGACTTTGTCGTTCATATTGTGGTGGTAGCCCTTGTCGTTCCATTCGTAGCAATGCTTACACCGCAGGTTGCAGCGGTTTGTCAGCTTGAAACCCAAAATAGAAGGCAGGCTGTCTGAGGAACAGCGCTCTCCGCGCATCCTCCTTTTCGCCCTGGATATATTTTGCGCGGCTCTCTTGATCACTTCAAATTCATTTTCGGTCATTTTTTTATGTTCCGTCGCCTGCACGTAGATCGACTCCAATCTGTTTTAATTTGGTGTTTACAATGTCGGCACGCCGCCCTCTTTCCAAACTCAAAACCGCCGTCGTTGCACACGGCTAAGCCGTGACGCGTATTAGCTCAGAATGCAAAAGAGACGGCATAAGCAAGCCTGGATAGTGGAAATCCATTTTCATTCACATCCACAAAAAGGCGGCCTATTCTACTTTAAAGATCGCTGTAATACCGGGAACAGGAACTGCAAATGGGAGAAAGCTTATTGCGCATCTTTCTTCGGAATTCCTGATAGACGCTCCCCTTCCAAATATCCATGATGTTCTCCCGATAGACATTTCCGACGCACACGTCATAAAAGGTATGGCAGGGGCTTACGTCCCCATTTGCCGAGATTTCCATATAAATCCATGGAAATGAACATTTGCTCCTTTTATCGGTCATGTGTTCCCAATCGCCTTTGTAAAAGCGCTCGACGTTTTCATGGGTCATCGTTTTGGGATACCCAATGCAATTTACCTTTTTGCGGGCACAAAGCTCCCGGATCGCTTTTACTTGAGCCGTAAGATCGTCGATATCTACCTCCTGAAAATCGGCAATGGAACGGATCAGGCCCCCGGCCATGGAGGAGGCATCCGGTTCGATTGAAAATTCCTTTTTCACAAACTGTAGGTAGTCGTCATAGCGTTCCTTGGTGGTATAAAGCTGAAATTCGATGCTGACGTTGTCCAAAATATCCTCTTCCAGCAGTCCGCGGAAAAAGCTTTCCACATATCGGTAGTTCAGCGGAGTAACCACCATCGTAACCCCCAACAGGGGATATTGGGCGTTTCGGTTCCTTTTGGCTGCGGCAACTGCGCGCAACCCGCGCAACGCCCGCTGATACACCCCTTTTCCCCTTTGGGCGTCGTTGATTTCTTCCGGCCCGTCTATGGAAACCCAAATGCGCCTGACTTCGGTTTCCACCAGCAAATCCGCATGTTTTTCGAGCAGAGTCCCGTTTGTAGGGATATCAACCATACAGCCAATCTCCTGAATTTTTTCCAGCAGCGGCCGCAGATGTGGATACATCAGGGGTTCCCCGCCGAACAGCTCCAAATACGGCTTTGCCTCGGAAAGCTCCTCCAGCACACGTTTTGCCACATCGATGTCCAATTCCCGCAGGTCATTTTTGTGAAAATAAGACCCGCTGTCACCCCATTCGTAGCACATTTTACACCGAAGGTTACATTTTTCCGTAACCTGCAATACAACCCATTTGGGTTTTTGAAAGCTAAGCGATGCTATTTTAGCGCCCATTCTGATGCCTCCCTGTTATTTTGGATGGCCGCATCAGCCGATGAGGAGAACCCCCATTTTTTTAGCAGAAACGGCATAAAGTCCTTTGCCTGGTTTCTAATATTCACTAAGTTTTCATGCAACCTATGCAGAACCTCTTTTGAAAACCCTTCCGCTTTCCAGTTCTCCAGGGAGATTCCGCAGCCAATCTGTTCAAAAAGCTGTGCATTGCAGCGTTCATGTTCCGCAATCGGCTCCAAAAACACAACCGGGGTTGCCGTACAGATGGCATCGAGCAGCGTCCCCCCGCCCGGTTTGCTGATAATGGCCAAGGCCTTGCGGCAGACATCATACAAATACGGATGTTCTTCACTGGTGATATAATCCGGCTCGTGAAGCATCCACCTGGTCGGTGGAAAAATATGCCTGCCGTTGTCATTGCGCATCCAAGGGCTCCAGTTTGGATCAATCAGGTAGTAGTTATTTTTGGCTTTTGCGTTCTCCATTTCCTTTTCGGAATGCAGCGTAATGTCCAGTTGACCGAGCGACTCCAGCTCTTCCATGCGATCCAGATAGGTTCCCATCCCCCAGCCTCCGCCGTGGACGACATAACGAGGTCCCCTTTCTTCAAAGGGTATCGCCGGACGGCTGTCCGCCTGAATCGTGTATTCCATTGCTTGTTCCGGCGTTCCGAACAGCCAGGTGGTATGGTACAGGGAACCGGGATCACAAAACCCTCTCCAGGAAGGGGTAACGCCGTAATCCATCCGCAAGCACTCCACAGAGCAAACAAATCCAGATTCCCGCTGATAAGCATCCAGCACGCTTTTCCAATGTCCGGAAAGCATAATAAAATGCCGCTGTCCGTGTTCTTTCCACATGTCAAAAAGGCCGGAAAGCGCCCCTTCATCCAAATGACCGGCGAAGCGAACGGGTATTTTGTGCCCCGCCACTGCTGCGCGGTAGCTTTGGTGGAAACATTCCTGATATTTTTTGACGTTTTTCTTCTTATCTTGCTCTAAAAATTCTTCATATACATAAATTCGGGCCTTTACGCCCCTTGCTTCGCATTGGTTGCGCAAAAACAGAGACGGAACATAAACGCCCAAGCCCATCCCGGAGGTGAGCAGGGCAACGGCTTCACTCATTTGGTCTACCTCCTTCGGCGGGAGCCATCTGTTTGATGTTTTCCAATAGAGACTGCATTTTGGAATAATAAGCTTCTATACGCTCCTGCGTACGCGCCGCCGCCGCAAAGTAAATACGCCCTCTTTGTTTCCTATTACAATTTGCAGCTTCCCTTTGATCCATTTGGTTTATGGTGTTCGCGCTTAGAGGAAGGATTCCTTCCGGTTGCCCCGGAGCAAACAACAGCTTTTCCTCTTCCAGCAACTTTACCAGGTGTGAAAAGGAAAAACCCGGCGGAGCGAGCAAAGGAGCATAGGAAAACAGTGCCTCCAATCCGGATACTTCCAGCCGTCGATCCAAATGATATTTGAATAGCGTCATAGATTTTCGGGCGTTGATCTCTACAATAGGGATTACGCTTCCATCCTGCAATAACATAGAATCAAAGCAAACATCCCCAAAATAACCGGTTCGCCCCAACGCCTCACATGCGGAGGCAATATAGCGGAAATAGCCGGATTGTTCTATATATGTATAAAAATCACTGTGCATTTTGGAAGAGCCGCCATAGGCCAGCCCGATGGTTTTCATCTCCTGGACCGTAAGAATCCGGACAGATTGGTCCCGCCCGATAAAAGCGGCGCAGGCAAAATCCCGTTCTTTTTCCAAAAAAGGCTCCAGCAACAGCTGTGTCAGGCACCCTTTCCGCTCCTGTTTGTCAAGAAAGCGGGCAATCCGCTCTAGGATGGCCGGGCTTTGTATCAGCAAATTTCCTTTCCCGGATACGCCGTAGAGCTCCTTTACAACAACGCCTTGTTTATGCTGATTTAGTAGCGTTGCTCCTAGCGTCAGCAATTCCTCCGCGCTGTTAACCAAAACGGCTCCATAATCGAGCCCAAGACGGCGGCGCAGTTTGTAGGAATAGCCTTTGGAATTCACCTCTTTTACACACGGCATGGACGGGAATTGGTAGGAAACTGCAAACCGGCGGCACCAATCCTCCATGTTTGGCAGCAAAGCGAACGGATTGAGAGCCGCCCCCGCTACCCGTTCGGGATGTGGGATCGGAAGGGGGCTGTCTTCCATCGAAAATCGTTCTTCGTTACAGTCAAGGGAAAAGCCCAATTCAGTCAGATATTTTTTGAATGCTGGATGGAATCCCTCTTTGGTAAACAAAACATCCTCGTTTCCACACAGCAGGAACAAAAGCTCGTCCATGCGGGCGGTGATCTTTTTTGCTGTTTCATCCGCCATAACCGGCAAATGGCTCAAATTTCCAGGTTCCCAAAATCGTTCCGCGTCAAACGAGCCTGAAACTACATTTCGGTATGGCATCATCATACGTTCGCACCTTTGCAGGATTGTATGTAACCTGCAAAAGCGGTCACCGAGGCCAGATGCTCTTGATCCAGGTTTTCAAAATCGATCTCGATGTCGAATTCATCCTCTACCCGTAAAATAAAATTGATCAATTGCAGGGAATCAAGCCCCACTTCATCGAGCAGGCTCGCATTTTCGTCGATCTCCTCCGCCGAAACCGGCGAATTCTCCGATAAAATCTCCGCTAACAATTCTTTGATTTTTTCCATATTAGACAACTCCTTTTTTATAAAAACCTATTCGGTTTTATACTTGCTTGCTTGTATTTCAAACATGGCCTTATACACACCGTTTTGCTGCATCAACTGGTCGTGCGAGCCTTCTTCCAACACCGCCCCATTTTTTAAAAGGTAGATTCGATCCGCCATTTTAGTGGTGGACAAGCGGTGTGAAATGAAGATTACCGTTTTATTCTGAAACTGTTGCATTACTACCTGATTAAAATGGAACTCCGAAAGCGGATCCAGCGCGCTGGAGGGTTCGTCCAATACGACAAATGGGGAATCCTTGTAAAGCACCCTTGCCAAAGCCAATTTTTGCTTTTCTCCACCAGAGAGGTTTACCCCATGTTCCTCAAATTCCTTGGTCAGCGGCGTGTCGATCCCCTGAGGAAGCTTTGCTACCAGAGGTTCCAGCCCGCTGATACGAAGGGCCGACCATACGCGCGCCCGTTGTGCAGAATCCAGCTTTCCAGGCTTCATGGTGACGTTTTGCGCCAGAGTCGCGGCAAAAATCTGGTAATCCTGAAACACTACGCCGAACAAATCGCGGTATGCTTGCAGGCCGTATTCCTTTATATTCCGGCCATCCAGCAGGATTTCCCCCTGTTCCGTTTCATATAACCGAAGAAGCAATTTTACCAGGGTGCTTTTGCCCGCGCCGTTGTATCCGACCAATGCGATTTTGCTGCCGGGCGTGATCTTCAGATTAATTCCTTGTAGGACTGGGCGCCCGCCTGTTTCATAACAAAACCGGATATCTTTTAAGCAAAGCTCATGCGGCTGTGGCCGCACGGGATGGGGGGAAGGAAGATCCATGATCTTAGGACGGTACTCGATAAACTTTTTAAAGCATTCGATGTACAAGCTGTTGCTTTGCAGCTTGGGAAAAACCGCAGTAAAAAGCAGCAGATAATCCTTAAGCTGGGAGGTAGCATAAAACATGGTGGCAAAGCTGCCGAGAGAAATGGTTTTCAGTACCAAGGTCTTATAAAGCAGTACGATCATGTAAACACAAAACACCAATAGGGAATTGAGTATGTACTTATTTAGAAAGGTGAGCGGGGCAATCCTTTTAAAATATCGTTTGATATAGCTTTTTATCATTCGATTGCTATCGGTGAATTCTGATATCAGCTTGTCTTTTACATCGTACAGGCGGATCTCTTTGGCATAATCGGCCAGATAAAAGACCCTTTTCACATAATCCCGCTTTCGCTCGTAAGGTTTGGAACGGATATCTTTTTCATATTTCAATTTGGTTATTTTGATATTGCCAAGCAAAGAAAGGGCCGTAGCTGCCAGGGCGAAAATCAATCCCCCTATATCCATCGTAAGGATGACGGCCCCTAATGACAATACAAAGCAAGCCTGGCTGATAAGCTCCATGACGTTTTCAAAAACAAGGAAGCTTTTTTCCTCCGCTTGTGAAATCGAAAGGATAAACTGGTTGTAAAACTCCGGGTCGTCATAGCAGGACAGATCCATCCGCATCGCCTTATCAAACAGTTCCAGCTGTAGCTCCTTTTTCAATTTTTCCCTGGCAATGGGTGTGGATACGTGTTCCAAATAGGCGTCGATGACCCGAATGACGACGTTTGCCAAGGCTAGAAAGGCCAAAAACGTCATGATATACTGGAAGCCCTTCTGTTGTTGGATACTGTCAAGAATGAACTTTAAGGAATATGTATAGGTAAAAACACTGATAAAAGCGTTCACCGGCTGCATAACGGTTTTAAAGACAGCAAATACCGGGGTAAATCGGAACACATATTTAATTAGAAAAAAATTATCCGATAGGGCCGTTATGACCCCTCTTTTGCCTTTCATCCCTGTGTTCACGCCCTTATCGATAATGGATGGATTGCTTTTCAAACATTTCTTGGAATTTCCCGCCGCTGCTGCGAAGATACGCCGGAGTCCCCTCTTCTATGACCTTGCCGTTTTCAAAATAATAGACCCGGTCGCACAGAGCGCAGCTCGAAAGGCGGTGAGAGATAAAAATGACAGAGCGCTCTTTGCATACTTCCATAATGCTGTCAAACATCCGGCTTTCCGCAATCGGGTCCAACGCGCTGGATGGTTCGTCCAAAATCGCTATTTTACTTTGGCTGGCGAAAACTCTGGCGATTGCAATTTTTTGGGATTCCCCTCCGGAAAGAATCGCGCCGCTGTCATCAAATTCCCTGGTCAATATGGTATCGGCTTTTTGGGGAAGGGATTGAATTTTTTCCCAAATCCCTCCAGCCTTTAGAGCGGCTTCTATCTTGGGCCTGTCCTTCTTTTCCACTTTTTTCATGTTTATATTTTCCGCTACCGACATACTTAAAATCGTAAAATCCTGAAATACGGTACCGAAAAGCGCCCGATATTGCAAAACATCAAATTTCCTTATATCAATCCCGTTTAACAGGATCCTTCCCTCCGTAGGGTCATACAGCCGCAAAAGTAATTTGATCAGAGTGCTCTTCCCCGCTCCGTTGTTACCGACAATCGCGATTTTTTCCAGTTTATCCAAACATAACGTTAGATTAACGTGGGAAAGGACGGGAACATCCGATCCAAAATAGCAAAACGATACGTCCTCCAATGTTAGGCTATGCAAATGCTCAGGTATTGATAGAGCAGAAGAATCGGTTTGGATTTTGGGGGAGTAAGCAAGAAACGCCTTATAATTTTCGATATATAAGCTGTGTTGTTGCAGCGCCATAATACTATTGACCAGCTCGGCCAATATATTGGACAGCGAAAGTACGCCGTAAAATACAACCGTATATCCGCTGATGCTTACGGTTTGTGTTACTAAGCATCGGTACGATTCGTAGATTAAAAAGAGGATGGTTGGAAAAGAGCCTGCCAAAAGCCGCTGGAGTATACGCATAAACATCATTTTATAACTGTATTTTTTAATGTTCGTAAATATCTGCTCCACAGCCTGGTAAAAGGAACCTCTTAGCACCAGAAAAATAGAAGACAACCGGATTTCCTGGGCAAAATTTTTCAGATAGACCGTCCGTTTAACATATTCTTTTTTTCGGTTGGGTTCTATATTATCCATGTTCATCTGGTATTCCAACCGGTATAGGCGAGGCGCTACCATACAAGTGGATACAATAGGAAGAATAACCACGATGATCGCAAATGGATCGATCGAACTTAATTTGACGAGATAGAATGCGGATACGACAACCGTACCCAATAATATAGAAAGGTTATCTATCGCCTGGCTGACCCGCAAGGCCGTCTCGTTCATCGCCTTGGTATAATCCCCATAAAAAACAGGGTCTTCAAAACATGCCAGATCAGCTTGCCAAGCTTTTTGAAATAGGTCTAAATTCATTTTTTCGAGCAGCGTCTGTTCCATCAAAGGCTGCCATTTCTCACTGTACCACACCTCAGCGGTACGAATAAGCAAAAGCAACACGGCAGCTAACGCTACAAGTGCGGAAAGCTGATAAAAGCTCGAACCGTTTTGCAATCCGTCAACCAAATACTCAATAAAAACGATTACATAAAACTTTTCTAAATAGCCCAGCAGCTTTACGACAAACGTACTGGAAACCAAAAAAGGGCATATATTAAAACCAACTTTTAAAATATAAAAGTTATTTTTAATTACTAAAAATAAGTTATTGCTTTGTTTCATCTATACTTCCTCAAAGTATTGTATAAATTTTTACAAAATCAATCTTCATTAAAAAATTATTCAAATCATAATAACAATTTTAACACTTCAAGTTGTATTTTTCAATACTAATAACAAAAAAAATGTTTGATTTTAATATCTACGCTATTTTTTTGTAGAAATTATAGTGATACAAGTGGATAAAACAA
>CAMMKL010000092.1 GCA_946497265.1 uncultured Clostridia bacterium
CTGTCCACTCCCACCGTTCCCGAATTTCTTACCGGGCGGGAGTTTTTGAAATTTCTTATAGATATCAATGAAAAGAGCATCCAAGGCTTGAAACCAATCGATGAATATTTTGACTATATGGGCATTGAACCGGGGGATCGGGATAAGCTGCTGAAGGATTACTCGCATGGTATGAAGAATAAAATGCAAATGCTTGTCAATATCATTGCCCAGCCGAATATCTTATTGCTGGACGAACCGCTGACCTCCCTCGACGTGGTAGTAGCCGAAGAAATGAAGCAGCTGCTTCGTTCTTTAAAGCAGGGAAGGATTACCATTTTTTCTACTCATATTATGGATTTGGCGCTGGATCTTTGCGATGAGATCGTACTGCTAAACCATGGGGAGCTGGAACGGGTAGACAAATCCAATTTGGATAGCCGTGAATTTAAAGAAAAAATCATTATGGCACTGCGGGAGGAAGGGTATGAATAAAACGCTTCAGATTTCCTTTTCCCTGAGAAACGCCTATCGCGTCAACGGCATTTTGTATTCCCTCAAGCAAATCCCTCTGGTCAAGAGAGCCCTGCCTGAAACCCTGTACCGGGTACGGGGACTCAAGGTATTTGCCCGCGTCCTTTCCGTATTGTGGGAGATTATCTCAATCTTTCTGGGGAAATTTTTGTATTTGCTTACGATGGTAGTCGGAATCGGTATGCTGTACGAAACGGCGCCGGCGGATGGGGTCTATCTGCATATCTTGTTGTGTTTGACTACGATCGGTGCATTTATGAATACCAGCCTTTTTAATCCCAGCCGGGATAAATATTATGCCATAATCCTGATGCGGATGGATGCACGGGAATACACGTTGCTAAATTACACCCATTCGATTTTAAAGGTGATCATCGGCTTTATTCCGTTTACTATTTGGTTTGGCCTTAGCATAGGAATCCCGCTTTGGCTTTGCCTGCTGATCCCGTTTTCAGTGGCGGGAGCAAAAATGGTGGTGGCGGCTTTTTCCCTTTGGGATTATGAGAAACGGGGGCTTGTCTACAATGAAAACAAGCTGCGCAAACATTTTTGGCTGTTTGCCGGACTACTGCTTGCGGCTGCTTATGGACTTCCGGCGGCGGGGGTCATACTGCCGGTTATGGTAACAGGCGGGCTGATGGTTGCCTTAATTCCGGCAGGCGCAGTGGGGCTGTGGAAGATCGTGACTTTCCGGGAGTACCGGGAAATCAATCAGCAGCTTTTAGCGCAGATGGTCAATCAAATGGACAGCGTTGCCCAGGTAACCCAAAAACAGAGCCAAAAATCCATTAGTGCCGACGCTGGTATTATAAGCCAAAGAAAAGGCTTTGAATATCTGAATGAATTGTTTATCAAACGGCATCGGAAAATCCTTTGGAGCTCCTCCAAACGGATTGCCGCAATTTGCTTGTTTTTCTTCATTGGCATTCTACTGGTCTTTTATTTTGACCCGGAAATCAAGAAGAAAACCAATGAGCTTCTCATGACGTTCCTGCCATATTTTGTGTTTATCATGTATGCCATTAACCGGGGGAGCGGTTTTACTAGGGCGCTGTTCATGAATTGTGATCACAGCTTACTAACCTATTCCTTTTTCAAGCGGCCGGAAATGGTGCTTGCACTCTTCCGGATCCGTCTGCGGGAGATTATGAAGATCAACCTTCTTCCCGCCCTTGTCATCGGCACGGGATTGCCGGTTTTACTGTTTGCGTCCGGCGGGACGGAAAATCCGCTGCATTATGCGGTGCTCTTTATTTCCATTCTTAGTATGAGTATGTTTTTCTCCGTCCATTATCTGACGATCTATTACTTGTTGCAGCCTTACAATGCAGGGACTGAAATGAAGAGCGGTACATACCAGATGGTAATGTCTGCCACCTATTTTGTCTGTTTTTTTCTGATGCAGGTTCGGATGCCTACTTTGGTATTTGGGATCATGTGCATTGCCTTTTGCATCCTGTATTCCATTGCGGCATGTATTTTGATCTATCGGTTTGCCCCCAAAACTTTCCGGCTCCGTACTTAAAGCATTGCATTCCGGCATATCTAAAATAGTGTGAAAAATGATTCGGAAAGCCCATTGGGGCGATACATGGATCGCAGGCATATACAGTACCAATTAAACTCTTTTAAGGACACCCTTGCGGTGTCCTTTTTTATTTTGAACAATCGCCTCTCCCAAAATATTCTTGACAAACGGGCGCAAACCCTTTATACTATAAACATACCGAATGAATGTATGAAAGAGGACAGCTTATGGCACGAAACAAATACCCGGAAGTGACGGAAGAAAAAATCCTAGATACAGCAATGCGCCTATTTTTGGAGAAGGGTTATGACAATACCACAATCCAGGATATCGTAAACGAATTGGATGGACTATCAAGGGGAGCGGTATACCACCATTTTAAGTCCAAAGAAGAGATTATGGATGCGGTGGGGGACCGTATGTTCAATGAAAACAACCCCTTTGAAGCAGTGATAAACCGAAAGGATTTAAACGGCTTACAAAAGCTGAAGGAAATGGTCAGGCTAAACCAGTCTGACAAAGCCCGCATGGATATGAACAAGCAGTCTATGCCTATTTTAAAAAACCCGAGAGTACTGGCCGGTATGTTGGAATCCAATCGGAACTCCTTAACGCCGTATTTCTACAAGCTAATCGAGGAAGGGAACCGGGACGGCTCCATTCACACCGAATATGGAAAAGAGCTTGCGGAGCTAATTCCACTTCTAACCAGTCTGTGGCTGGCTCCTACCGTATATCCAGCCACAGCAGAGGAGATGCTGAACAAATTCCGCTTCATTGGCAACATGCTGGAAAAAATGGGATTGCCTATCGTAGATGAAGAGATCATGGCGTTGGCGCAAGCCTATTTTCAGGAGATTGAAGAATTCCTTTCAAAATAAGGTTGCCCGTTGGGCAATTTTATTTTGCATATATACATACATTTATCCGGTATGAAATTTTTCATTTGATACTAAGGCTAGCGTCTTTCAGAAAGGGGACTTTATGGAACGGGAACTTATCGTAAAAACAGAAAAATTAGGAAAAGTCTTTGATGGGAAAACAGTGATCCGCGATTGTACGATGTCTGTGGAAAAAGGGACGATCTATGGTTTTCTGGGGAGAAATGGAGCCGGCAAAACTACCGTATTGAAACTTTTGCTGGGGCTTTTGCAGCCGACTTTTGGAGAGGGCCGAGTATTCGGGATGGATATCGCAGCCGATCGTCGGAAGATCCTTCGCCAGACCGGCAGCCTGATCGAAGCGCCGGTTTTTTATGAACATTTGTCAGCGAAAGAGAATTTGCAGTTCCACCTTGCCTATATGGGCTATCCGGATGGGGATATCGAAAAAGCCTTGCGCAAGGTAAAGCTTTCCGGAATAGGCATGCAACCGGTTTCGACTTACTCGCTGGGAATGCGGCAAAGGCTTGCAATTGCCCGCGCTATGGTACACGATCCCCAACTGTTGATTTTGGATGAGCCGGTCAACGGCCTCGATCCAGTGGGTGTTCGGGAGATACGGGAGTTATTTCATTGTTTTACAAAAGAAGAGGGAAAAACCATCCTGCTTTCCAGCCATATTCTTTCGGAGGTGGAACAGACGGCAGACCGAATCGGCGTTATTGTGAACGGTACCGTCGTAGAGCAGACAACGCCGGAGATAATTCATTCAAGATATCCGAGCGGGATAGAAGACTATTTTATCGCCACAACGGAAGGGGGTGCAAACACATGAAACGGCTGATAAAACTCGAATGGAAACGTAATCGGCTGCGGACTTACCACATAGCAGCAGTCAGTATATTTATTTTCCTTCTAGCCATGCTTTTTTTGTTTGCCGCGATTCCACGGCTGGAACCCACGGATACAGACATGGGACCGTTTCTTACTTATACGGGGATCACTAGTCTGTATAATATTCTGGGGATCGCATCCTTTGCCATATTTTCTTCTGTGCTGGCGGCTCGGTTTGTTGTGCAGGATTTTACCGGTCCACAAGCGCTGCTTTTGTTTTCCTATCCGATTAGCCGCTCGAAAATTCTCTGGGCAAAGCTGCTCTTGGTATTTGGGTACTCCGTTCTCGCAAATCTTTTATGTGGAACGACGGCATTTTGTTTATTTTTTGTATCGGAGAGCCTATTCCCGTTGAGCACGGCGTCAATCCGCATAGAAGATATGGTTACGGCTTTTTTATCTCTGCTTTGTAGTTCCATAATGGCAGGAGGGATTGGGATGATTGCGTTATGGTTTGGTTTTCGAAAAAGATCCATATCCGTAACCATCATTGCGGCAGTCATATTAGCGGTTGTCTGCTGTCAGTTCTTAGGGGTGACGCTTTTCCTCCCTTATTTATTTTTTTCCCTTTTAGTACCGGTTTTATGTTGTGCTTTCCTTGCAGGGAAAAGCTTATTTCGTCAAATTAAAAAAATGGAGGTATCGCTACATGACAGAACAAGAGTTTGAACGCAAAGTGGAGGATGCTGCTGAGCGGCTGGAGCAAACAATTGAAGGCACAGCGGACTGGTTTGACCAAGCACTTACCCGCAGGTGGGAAAGGAAACCGTTCCGATCCTTCCTAAAATCCGTCTCTTTCGCAGCAGAATTGGGATTGGTCGCCGGCTCCGTCCTTCTTTCCTGCAAAGGCCGCAGAGTATGGGCTGCTGTTTGCCTCTGGCTTGGAATAGCGGGCCTTTTATGGCATGTGTTTCAACTGATTTTCTTACGGAGGGAAAGGGGATGAAACAAAAGCTTTTTACCCGTAATGTTACCTTTTTGGTGTTTGGGCAGTTTAGTTCTCTTATCGGAAATTATACCCTGAAATTTGCCTGTTCTATGTATGTACTTGAACAAACCGGCTCTGCTGGGGTTTTCGCCGCCTTGCTGGCAGTGGCAATGATCCCAACCGTTCTCCTTTCTCCTTTTGGCGGGATGCTGGCGGACCGGCTGAACAGGCGTAACATCATGGTGGCACTGGATGTATTATCCGGCCTTTCGGTCTTGGCAGCAATCCTGCTATCCTGTGGTAGCTTCAGCATTCCCTTACTTGGCGTTTTACTGATCATCCTCTCTGTATTAGGTGCATTTGAGTCTCCGACGGTACAGGCCTGTGTGCCTCAGATGCTGTCTGGAGATAATATTATAAAAGGAAATGCAGTGATCAACCAGATACAGGCGGTTGCTTCCCTGATAACCCCGTTTGCCGGGAGCGTCTTTTATGTGGCTTTTGGCATTACGCCGGTTATGGCCGCCTCTGCAGCCTGTTTTTTCCTGACGGCTTTGTTGGAATGCTTTATCCGTCTGGAGCGGCCGAAGATATCAAAAAGACAATCGGCGCTGCAAATCATTAAGGGCGACTTGGGGGATAGTATGCACTTTCTCCGAAAGGAACAGCCGGGAGTTTTAAAGCTGCTGTTTCTTACCGCACTGGTGAGCTTGTTTGCCATGGGGGTAGTCACGGTAGGGTTCCCATTTCTGGTACGAACGGTTCTTGGACTTTCCGCAGAACACTATGGAGCTGCCGAGAGTATGATGGGCATAGCCGCGATTCTCGGCGGTATTGCGGTAAGCCTTTTTGCGAATAGATGGAAGCTTAATAAGCTTTATTGGCTTATGGTGATGATGGGTGCTTGCCTCTTTCCGGCGGGAGCCGCCTTTTTGCTGCCGGTAAGCCCCTTTGTAAAATATTTGGTTCTGGTAGCGGCGTTTTTCATTGGCCAGGCGTTATGCAGCATCTTTTCCGTTTGTGCCCTTACTGCGATCCAGGGGCGTACCCCACAGCAGCTAACCGGAAAGATCATGTCCTATGTGATGACGATTTCTTTGTGCGCGCAGCCATTGGGACAGTTTGTATATGGTATTCTGTTCGATGCTTTTCAGGAAAGCGTATGGTGGGTACTGGTTCCTACAGGGGCTGTCATTTTAAGTATCGGCTGGCTTTCTTCCGGCTTTTTTTCACGGCTGCAAGAGGAGACCATAAAACCTGAAAATACATAACATAGTGGCAGAAAGCGGCCCTGTCCGGCGCAATGGCAGACGGGGCCGCTTTTTATAAATCCACCCTTTCAAACCGCTTGACGGAAATCCGGTATGCCAGCAAGAGCAGGACGATATAGCACAAAATGCCGGCCAATAGGATGGGGGTTTGCCGCAGCAAATCCCCAGGGGCATAACTGTCCAGCCAGGCAAGGGCCGGAAAATGGACGGCTGCTTCCGTAGCTACCATCAAAAGCAGCATGGGTATGGAAGCGACCACAAAAGCTTTCCCTGCCTGATACCCATTTTTGTAGTACGTTGGAAAGAATATCAGATCATAAACGGCATAAATGATAAGGCCAAATCCATAATAAGCGATTGTCGCATCGATTCCTACCGGGTTGTTTTCGAGTTTGAGGGCTCCCCGAAGGAAGACGCAGGGGATAGAGATCAAAAGCTGAAAGAGCTGGATGCAGATAATCAGCATACATTTTCCCTTAACGCTTTCCCGCTTTGTAACAGGAAGGACAGCCGTATACCAGGCGTCGTTTGTCTCCCTTGCGTAGAGTAAGGTAATATAAGGCGCCAGGCAGCCAAACATAAAGATAACAGTGTAAGGATACGCCGGCACGATAACCAGGCAACCTAAAAATGCGAATACTATGGAAGTGGGGTGGGCCGCCAGCGCCGCCTCCTTATAAAGCAGTTTCATCCAAATATCTCCCTTCTGTGCGAAGCATAATTTCCTCCAAAGTGAGCGGGCCGGTATCTTCCGACGCTTTCAAATGCTCAAAAGACCTAAGAAAGGTTTGTTTATCCGCACTTTGCAGCACCTTGCCGTTTTGAATGTAGGTAATATCGTCGGCGCAGCGATCCAAATCCGAGGTAATGTGGGTGGAAAACAGGATGGAACGCTTCCCATCCTTTACGATACGGGTGAAGATATGAAGGATTTCATCCCTGGAAACCGGATCCAACCCCGAAGTCGGCTCATCCAGAAGATAAAGCTGCGCATGATGGGAAAGAGCCAGCGCCAGCAGATACTTTACCTTCATTCCATTCGATAGGGCTTTAAATTGCTTGCTTTCGTCCAGAGAGAACTGCAGAAGATATCCTTCGTATCGACGTTGGTCCCAGTCCGGATAAAACCGCCGGGTAACCGCCGTGATGGAGGAAAGCTTTTTGAGCGGGTAAAAGTCAATCCCGCCGAATACGACGCCGATTTTCTGCTTGCATTCTTTTTCGTGTTGGAAGAAATCCATGCCCAGCATGGTGACTGTGCCGCATTCCGGCCTCACCATATTCAACATTGATTTTAAAGTAGTGCTTTTGCCGGCCCCGTTTTTCCCAATCAGCCCCATAATACGTCCGGGTTTTACCGAAAAGGAAACGTTTTGTAAAACAAAGCCGGGATAACGTTTGCTTAAATTGTTTACCTGTAAGAGGTCTGTCATTTCTCTTCCTCCTTTTCATTGTTATAGAGCATATCCCGTAAAAAGGCGATATTTCGCAAAATCGTATCGCCGGGAACCAAGGCGATGCCCGCACTTTCCGGGTTTTCATCTCCCAACACGACAAGAAGATCGCCCGGTTTGATGTGAAAGAGATCCCGCGCTGTTTTAGGAAGGACTACCTGCCCGCGTTCCCCTACCTTGACGGTCCCAAAAAGATGCTTCCCCCTGGGAGGGATGGGCATACGCTCATCCTCCTGGCTGAAATGAATCAGGTCATCTACCGATACGTTATAGAGCGTCGCCAACGCGTCACAGTTGAGTATGTCGGGTACTGTTTCCCCGGCTTCCCATTTCGCCACCGCCTGGCGGGTGACTCCGACTTTTTCCGCAACTTCTTCCTGAGAGTATTTATGGAATTGCCTGAGCGTGATTAAATTCTGAGAAATAAAATTAGATTGTTTTTTCATATATTTCAAACCTCCTTGGCTTTATTATAACGCCTGTTCGTAAAAATTCTACCAACCAAACAGAACGCAATCTGTGTGTTTTGGTTGCGTATGCAGAAAAAACATGACATACTATTGTCATGGATGCTATGCTATATTAGGGAAAAAGGAGTGGAGTGAAATGGATCTAGTTCGCGTAACCCCGGAAAATATCGAACAGGAGCATATCTGCTGCGCGATTGCTGGTAACAGCGACATTCAGGTTCAAAGCAAAAAGAAATGGCTTTTGAATCGTTTTTCAGACGGCCTGGTGTTTTTAAAAGGAAACGTCCGTGGGAAATGCTTTCTTGAATACATCCCTGCGGAAAACGCCTGGGCTCCGGTTCAGGCGGATGGG
>CAMMKL010000093.1 GCA_946497265.1 uncultured Clostridia bacterium
ACGATCAAGAATCCGGGCTCTACTACCTCAATTCCAGGTACTATGATCCTGAAACTTGCCGGTTTATCAATGCGGATTAACAATGGGAATGGCTGTAGCAAATTTGTATCATTTCTTACCTTTGACCAGTTTGATGATGACTCATGCTTTATATGGGTATGGTTTGGAACCATCACAATCATTACAAAATGAAATAGTAAGATACATTATAAATTCCGCTGAGCTTGACAATATTGTTCAGCAATGCAAAATAAACGCAGAGGGGGATAGATTCTACTTTTCTTCAAGAGACATTGAATTTGATTCAACTGCCGATTTGTTTCTTAGCATTCACAAAGCAATCATAAATGTTAATGGTTGGAAAGGTCAGAATGGCCTCTGGAGTATTTACGTTATGGTGTTTGATACATATGATTTTGCTGTAATAGCAAAATCAGGTTTAACAGCGTATATTAATAATTATGCTTTTATTCTCCAAGAGTCAGGAGCACTCATCCCCTATAAATGGCGTGTAACATTTTCGTATAAGGAGCCTGCTTAACTATGAAAAGAATATTGATATTTTGTACTGCACTTGTAATAAGCATAAGTCTAACATCCTGTTCAAAATACCTCATAGGACAAGGTACCGTTGATGCATTTGGAGACAATCGTTTTTATCTTACGAAAGATGAATTTAGTGAAAACTCATTTGTGTTACATGATTACGAGCGTACTCCTATTGAGGGAGCAGTTGATTCAGGTATTCATAAGTATGGGGAATACTCTTATATCTATACGATTGGAGACAAAGGGTATACAAAGGTCAACGAGAAAACAGGGGAAATCAGACAGAGTGAGTCACTGGAAGATTTCTCCCAAGACGATCAGGCGATCTTTCGGCAATTAGAGCAAAATGAGGCTGGTTTTGAAAAGTGACACAAGAAGGATGGCCTAGAAATCTAGGCCCTCCATTTCCTTTGATGTTCAGTATAATAAAAGTAAATTTCGCTTTGCTATTAAAGAATTTACATTGGACCATGCTGGCGCGGACAACATTGGTATTTGCTCATGGTATATAATCAAATCCAGGCTTTCCGCCTCAGCATTGAACACCGCCGCGCTTTTCGTCCACCCGGTGCGAATACCTGGAAGGGAGTGCGCCCAATTCCGCCCCTCTCGTCCAATCGGTGCAGGTAAGCTCCCCAAACCTGCCGGTTTATCCATGCGGATGGGCTTATTTATTGCGAAGATGCCATCCCTTCGAATTTATTTAAGTACTGCGATAATAATCCGATAAAAAGTATTGATTTAGATGGATATTGGACTTTTGGTTTTAACATTAACATTAATGCTATTTTTGGAATAGGTATTTCTTATTCAATTGGTTTATATTGGGATGGCTATGGCAACCTGGTTATCCAAACTTCTAATTGTGATTTTACAGACGAAAGTGGAGGCTTTGGATTATTCACTATTGGTGCCGGTATAGCGACTCAGGCTACAGTAGTAGATACTGTTTATGATCTAGAAGGAACGGGGCTTTCCGTAGGTGGTTCTATAGGCGCTCCTGTATATCTTGGTGCAGATGTTTTGTTTTTGGGAGATAATGCAAATATCGAAAGCAATCCGAATGCATATCCGCAAGGATTAGGGTGCAATATAGGTATCGGTGCCGGTATTGATGGTCATGCGCTAAGAACGCAGACCCATACAATATCAGGACATTTAAGATCTCTTGTAGACCAAGTAGATGCTGAAATTGGATTGACACAACAAGAAAATCAGATTTTATTGAATGCAGTTAAGACACATCCTAACTATACATATGCGGATGTAAAAAGAGCAGCAAATTATTACTTCCCATTAAAGATATGAGGTGAAAATATGAATTCCATAAAAAAAGAAGTTTCTTCAAAACATGGCTTTTATCACTCCTATGGATAGTAGGTGCAATTGTTTTCATACTTATTCTTACTGTATTAATTAATAATTCAACGATTCACTTAAATACCGCTTATCTTACGCTGATTCTTGGTCTTGGTTTTGGAGGGACCGGAATTCAGTTAGCAATTGGGTATACAAAAATAAATGATTGGAGTTTCCCTTTCGATTTCGGAATACCAATAAAACCGGCTTATTGTGCCGGAATAATAATTACTCTATTTGTTTGCATTTTTTCAATAGGTCACGCGATTATACATTTAGTACAAATATAAATGCTACTTTCATACTTGGCGTCTCTTACTCAATCGGTGTCTATTGGGATGATAAAGGAAACGTACAGTTTCTTATGTCTCCTGAAGCGCATGTTGGAGTAGTTAGTGCGGGGATTGGTTTGTTCTACCAAAGAACTGAATTAGAGACCGTCGATCATTTAATTGGAAAGTCCTACAATTTTGGTTTTACCGGTGGTGCGGCTGGTTATTTAGGGGGTGACGCAATTTTCCAAGCAGGTGAAGAACATGAATATGACCCTCCCATCGGCGGACAAGTAAATGGAGGAATTGGTGTAGGGACAGATATACATGGCGGGGTCAGTTATACAATGAAGGTGCCAACTATGCCGACATATTATTACTATATGAAAGCACATGATATGAAAGTCCAGTACGGCTTAACCGAATCGGAAGAACGGTTCTTAGCAGGAAAACTAATACTATGTGATTCTTGGAGGGATGAAGATGTAGAGCGGGCAATGGTATTCTGGTTTCCGGTAAAAGCCATGCGTTAGAGAGGTGGTAAAACTTTATGAAGGCGATGCGTTATCATTATATGGCTTTGCTTTGGTTTGCCGTTTGGTTTGTCATCATTATTTTTGTTGCCTTACTTACACAACGAGATGGGAAAATATATCCTCCTCTTTTAACGGGGCTTTTAGCAGTAACTTCCGGAGGCATGACCGTGATCTATATCCGAGGTTTCTGGAGGATTACAGATTGGGGGGAAAACAAAACAACACTACAGTGTGTTTTTTTCTTGCTCATGTTGTTATTAGGTTTTTTTACCATATTATGTGGCTATACGGTTATTGAATATCTCATTGAACATGCTTAATGTAAAGGAACCGAAAAGGCCCGTCCAGACGCAGTTTTCCTATACTGCCGCCCTGCTCCGGCGGCTGGGATCGGCCCGGCTAAATTAGGATGATGGCTATATGGGAAGGCGAATGGCATTCCATTGCACAGCTTTGGGAAAGCCCCCTTCCCTGACGTATGCTGACAATCATAAATATGCCGCCGGTTCCGGACCACATGCCTCCTTGCGAGCATCTGTACGATTGATAGAAAAGGGAGATGGACGTTTTGCAAAAAGCCTTAAAAATCGGCAGAATCCTGTTATCGGTTGTCGCGGTCATCGTGTTTGCTTATGGAATGATCCAATTTATGATTGTCTCGTTACAGTCGGTCCGAGATTATAAAAGGGAGATATCGCAAGGGAGAGTGACCAGCAGCGGCATTGTTGTGTATGAAGAAGAGAGACTTAAGGGGCCCATATCGGATGATGGTTCTTCTCGATTTTATGGTTTACTTGGTTTTGCGGGAGGTGCATTGTTTGTCTTAGTTAATATTCGTTCAATAATTCGCTTTGGCGCCGAACAGAACCGGTATTACCAGGAAGAACGGCAGGCAAAAAAAGAGCAGAGGCGAAAAGAAAGGGAAGAAAAGCAATCCGGCACAGACCAATTCCCCTGAAAATCCAGGCAAAGCTTATTGCCATGCCCGGCTGTCTGTATTATTATAGTGTATCGGTATGTAGAATAAGCCGTACTGCTTCTAAATAGCGGCAGCTTTCCGGTTGCAGCGGGCTTTTTGGTTTCTTCAGCCGAACAGGCATTCCCTTGTGCAAAGCACATCCGAACGGCCTGTTTATCCTATCCTTGAGGAGGGGGCCCTCGCTTTTTCTTGCTGTTCAATTGGCTGGAAGCGGGCGTTGTTTGATGAAGTATAATCGAATCAAGAATGTTTTTTCCTTTTTAAAAAATGAAACGGTCCTCACGGTTTCCGTTGTCCTCGCCTTACTGTCATGCTTGTTGGTCCCTCCCAGCATTGCCTATTTTTCTTATATTGACTGGGATACGCTGGCGCTCTTGTTCAGCTTGATGGCGATTACAAAAGGTTTGCAGAAAGCCAATTTCTTCGTCTGTATGGCAAACCGTCTGCTCAAGAGGATCCAGACAACGCGGGCCATGCTGTTTCTTCTGGTTTTTTTGCCTTTCCTGTTCAGCATGGTCATTACAAACGACGTCGCTTTAATCGCCTTTGTTCCATTTGGCCTTACCCTGTTGAAGCTGGTGGGACAGGAACGCTTGATGGTGCCGCAGGTCGTGCTGCAAACAATCGCCGCAAACCTCGGCAGCATGCTGACACCTATGGGGAACCCTCAAAACCTCTATTTATATCACAAATCCGGGATGGGGTTTGGGGAATTCTGCGGGCTGATGCTTCCGTATGTCCTTGCGGCGGCGGCCGGCCTGGCGTTGGCGATCCTTTTCATTAAGCCGGTTCGCCTCTTGGCTGTTCCCCTGTCCGCCGAATTGGGAAGCGCAAAAGCGCTGCTGTGCTATGCTGCGGGGTTTGGGCTGTGCCTGCTCGGGGTTTTCAAATTGCTCTCTCCTGTGGTGATCGCAGCTGCTGTGGCCGCCGCTTTGCTCCTTTTCGACCGCAGGCTGCTGGTATCCATCGACTATTCCCTGCTGGGGACATTTCTTGCCTTTTTTGTTTTTGTGGGAAACGTCGCGCAAATGGAAGGGGTCCAAAGCTTCCTGGCCTCGGTTTTGGAGGGCCGCATTGAATTGGTCTCCATTTTGGCCAGCCAGGTAATCAGCAATGTGCCGGCCTCCCTGCTGTTATCGGGCTTTACTTCCCAATGGCAGGCTTTAATCATCGGGTGTAATTTTGGGGGCCTGGGGACGTTGATCGCTTCCATGGCGAGCCTGATTTCCTATAAAATGGTCGTAAAAGAATATCCCGGACAGCGCAAACAATATTTTTGGTGCTTTACCCTTTTCAATATTGGTTTCCTTATCATTCTGTTTTTGCTATACGCATTGCTTAAAGCTTTGGCCTAAACTTTGATAAATTATAATGGTTCCTGTAATGCGGCGCCAAACTTTCTAGGAAAACGATTCTGCATGAAATAACGGAGAGTTATTTGAAAACTCCCCGTTGTCGGCCACGTTCCACATAAACCCGCCCCAACGGTCAATTTGTTAGGCGCTATCCACCCTCCCTCATCACAATAAACTGGGAATTTTCTTTGCAGCTAAGTTAAGCCGCATAGGAAGTCCGCTTCCCGAATAGCGTTTTATCCCCCTTGACAGAGCACGCCGGCCGGTGTATTATAACATCGTTACATATCACTGTTATACGGAGACGGTTATGCAAGATCATTCATCAGTCACATTGGATAAGATTCAACAGGCGGCCTTGGACGAGTTTTCCGAAAAAGGTTTTCGCGGAGCGTCTCTGCGCCAGATTGTGAAACACGCTGGGGTGACCACCGGTGCCTTCTACGGCTATTTTTCCAGCAAAGAGGCTTTGTTTGCGTCGATCGTAGAGCCCCATGCCGCCGCTTTAATGGGCAGGTTTATGGAAGCGCAAAGTTCCTTTGCCGAGCTGCCCGAAAAAGAACAACCGGAGCACCTTGGAGTGGAATCGGGATCTTATCTCCATTGGATGGTGGATTACATTTGCCGGCACCGGGAGCCGGTAAAGCTGTTGTTGTGCCGGGCGGAAGGCACTTACTACGAATCTTTTATCCACAATATGGTGGAGGTCGAGGTGGAATCCACGCTGCAATATATGCAGGTGCTTCGCCGTCTGGGGCAGGATGTACCAAACCTGGACCGGCAGATGTGTCATATTCTTGCCAGCGGCATGTTTAGCGGCATTTTTGAGGTGGTCATCCATGATATGCCTTATGAACAGGCGATGCGCTATGTGAACCAGCTGCGGGATTTTTATACCGCCGGCTGGATGAAACTGATGACACCATGACCGCCATTAAATTGTGAGCAGCGATCTGCGCAGGATACATTCTGCTCCGAAATAGGCAGAGCGATTGAGGGGAATGATCCCCTTCTTTTTCCTTCGAAAGTTAGTTTTGACTAACTATCATAAACAAGGAGGTCATCCAATGAAAAAAGAAAAAAAGAGCGACCTGGCGATCCTGCTTGGCTATGCAGGAGGCCACAAAGGCTTGACCTTCCTGGGTCTGGCCTTGTCGGCGGTGTCCATGCTGTTGAGCATGGCGCCCTATATCTGCATCTGGCTGGCGGCTCGGGATCTGATCGCCGTGGCACCGCAGTGGACCCAGGCGCAAAATGTCACCCAGTATGGATGGCTGGCGTTTGCCTTTGCAGTGGGCGGTATCGTCATATACTTTGCGGGTCTGATGTGCACCCATCTGGCGGCTTTTCGCACGGCGTCCAATATCCGCAAGCGGGGCATCGCCCATGGGATGAAAGCGCCCCTGGGCTTCTTTGATTCCCATGCCTCGGGGCTCATCCGCAGCCGGCTGGATGCGGCGGCTGCCGATACCGAGACGCTGCTTGCCCACAACCTGGCGGATATCGTCGGTACGGTCGTCCTGTTTTTGGCCATGCTGGTGCTGATGTTCGTCTTTGACTGGCGGATGGGGGCTGCCTGCCTGTTGGCGGCGGTGATTTCGATCATTGCTATGTTTACCATGATGGGCGGTAAAAACGCCAAAATCATGGCGGAATACCAGGCAGCACAGGACCGGATGACCAAGGCAGGCACCGAATATGTCCGGGGTATCCCCGTGGTAAAGATCTTCCAGCAGACGGTCTACTCCTTCAAGGCGTTCCAGCAGGCTATTGAAGATTACAGCAACAAATGCGAATATTATCAGGACAAAGTGTGCCGTGTCCCTCAGTCGATCAACCTGACCTTTACCGAAGGAGCCTTTGTGTTCCTGGTCCCTGTGGCACTCTTCCTTGCCCCCAGCGCCCTGGCTGGCGGTGACTTCGCCGGTTTTGTCACTAATTTTGCTTTCTACGCGGTTTTCTCCGCCATCATTTCCACAGCGCTGGCCAAGATTATGTTCGCCGCCTCCGGTATGATGCTGGCCGGCACCGCCCTGGGCCGCATCGACCGGGTAATGTGCGCCCCCACCCTGAAAGCCCCCTTACATCCGCGGGTACCTATGGACAACCGAGTGGAATTCAAGGATGTGGGCTTTACCTATGACGGCGCTGAGGTCTCTGCGCTCTCCCATGTCTCCTTCACAGCCGAGCCGGGGCAGACTGTGGCGTTGGTAGGACCGTCCGGCGGCGGCAAGACTACGGCTGCCAGCCTCATCCCACGGTTTTGGGATGCGAGTTCGGGGGTGGTGGAAGTTGGCGGTGTAGATGTGGCCCAAATCGATCCCCATGTACTGATGGACCGGGTAGCCTTCGTATTCCAGAATAACCGTCTGTTCAAGGCCTCTATCTTAGAGAATGTACGCGCCGCTCGCCCGGAGGCCACACGCGAACAGGTGCAATCGGCGCTGATGGCTGCTCAGTGCCAGGATATTTTGGAAAAACTGCCCAACGGACTCGATACCCAGATCGGTTGCGAGGGAACCTATCTTTCCGGCGGGGAACAGCAGCGTATTGCGCTGGCCCGTGCTATTTTGAAGGACGCCCCCATCGTGGTGCTGGATGAGGCCACCGCCTTTGCCGACCCCGAGAATGAGGTGCGGATCCAGAAAGCCTTCGCCGCGCTGACCAAAGGCCGCACCGTCATCATGATCGCACATCGCCTGTCCACTGTGGTGGGAGCGGATAAAATCGTTGTTTTGGAGCAAGGGCGTATCGTGGAGCAGGGTACCCATAAAGAACTCACCGCAGCTGGCGGACTGTATGCCCGAATGTGGGCCGATTATAACCGGGCGGTCCAGTGGAAGATCACCAGTGAAAAGGAGGCGGAGTAAATGTTTGGCAAGAAGTTTCAACGAAAATACGCCCTTACCGATCAGGGGATTCGCAATACCAAGAAAGGCGCTTTCTGGACAGTCATCGTCAACCTGGTTGTGATGGGCGGCGTCAGCATCCTATATCTGATGATGTCCGGCTTTATGGGGACTCTGACAGAGGCCGGGCCGCTTCCCAGCGTGGCGCTTGCCATCGCGTTGGTACTCGTGTTCGTGATTTTGTCCCTTGTGACACACCTACAGCAATACAAGGCCACCTACGGATTGGTATACAACGAAGTCAAAACCACTCGCCTTTGCCTCGCGGAACGGCT
>CAMMKL010000094.1 GCA_946497265.1 uncultured Clostridia bacterium
GTCACCTTGGCAATGTCGTTGGCATGCATGTGGCCGGTGAAGAGGTAGGACATGCCGGCATCCGCATACACTTGAGCCAACCGTTCATAGTCGTTAACCAGGTACATAGGAAGAAGCTCCGGTTCCATATCGAAGTGGGCCACCATTCCGTGGTGCTGTAAGCCGATGACCGTATCGCCACGCTGCTTGGCGGCTTTGATTTGTTCCACCACCCAAGCCTCCAGTTCCGGGCCGACGTTACCGCTGGTCTCATGCTCATCCATACCGGAATCGGTGTTATCGGCGCTGTAACGGGCCGAATCAATAGAAAGGATGGTAAAACCTTCTTTTGGACGCGCAACATAGGATAGGCCGCCACCCTGCTTGCCCGCAGTGGGGGTAAAGGTAGCGATCACGCTTTTGTCCTGATAGACGAGATCCGCATACACTTCTTTGTAATCCTCTTGGGTGGTGGGGGTGGCGGGCACGGCCTCACCGGATTCTGTGTTAAAATTCATTGCATTGGAATTATTAAGGTCGTGGTTGCCGGGAGTAATATATACTTTTGCGCCCGTTTCCTCTTCAAACCGCTCTAAAATTTTGGACAAAGCCTCGTGGCCTTCCTTTTCACCGTCCTTAGTCAGATCGCCGGAAATGAGCAGCACGTCCGGGTTATCCTGCTTGATGGTATCCAGCAGGGCATTCAAAAATGCGTCGCTCTCCGCGAACATTTTTCGGTCGCTGTTAAGGTGCTCCGTAAAGTCTGCTGTGTTCTTAATAAGATCGGGAGAAAGATAATGTGTGTCCGACAACGAAGCGATTTTCAAACTCTCCTCCTGTTTTTTAGGGGTCTCTGCTGCGCTAGCCGACACGGCCTGCCCAATTAGCATAGACATGGCCAGGACAGCAGCTGCCCCTTTTTGAAACCATTTGTTCACATGATTGCCTCCTTTTTATCGTATGCCATTATTATAAATAAAAGATTGTTAAGCCGCTATCATGTGACTGTTAGGCTTAGGTAAAGAACCAATAAACCGATAAAACAATTTTACGGCATACCGTTGCGATTGACGACACGGCTTTCTACAATCTCCACTACCGGGCTTGCGGCACTTCTTTGCTTTTTTATTAGGCATTGCATATTGATTTCAAAGCCTATCCTATAAAGGTTGTTTTCGACTGCTGTCTTTATTTTTCTACTGCTTAAGACCATTGTAAAATCAAAGCGGCTAAATACAGAATTTTGTTTTTTCATTGTTCTTGATTTTAAAGATACCCAATTCTATTGCGTCAGCAAAGTCACACAACCCCACACCTGCGGTTGCAAATTGCCTACCGCAGGTGTGGGGTTGTGTGACAAAAAAATACTCGCTACAAACGCGAGTACGAAAAGCAAAAGAAAAGGCCAAACCTGGAACGCGATGTGCGTCCAGGTTCAGCCTGGTGGTCGAGGTGACAGGATTCGAACCTGCGGCATCCTGCTCCCAAAGCAGGCGCGCTACCATCTGCGCTACACCTCGAAACGGTTTGTACTTTTACACATATTTAGTATTATAATATAGAATAGCCGTTTTGTCAAATGCTTTTTATTATGAAACGCTTCTTTTTTCAAAAGAAATTGCCTAATTTTTACTTGATTTCAGCCTTTCTATTGACGAAAGTGCAAAAAAAAAATATAATAACAGTAACGTGTGAACCATATCTAATCTCTTGGAGGATGATTTTATGACAGCTAACCTGCTTGCAAAAAATCTCTTTTCCCTGGACGAAACCATCGCAAAGGATTTATTTACCGGAATTTCCTTCCCATGGGAAGCATTGGCAAACATCAGTGCTTTTATACTGGAGTTGGGAAGCGCTCTTCCGGAAGATGAATATGAAAAACGCGGTGAAAACGTATGGGTCGCCCGCAGCGCAAACGTGGCGCCCTCTGCTTTCCTCAACGGGCCGGCGATCATCGACAAAGATGCAGAAATACGCCACTGCGCTTTTATCCGCGGCAATGCCATTGTAGGCAAGGGTGCGGTAGTGGGAAATTCCACAGAACTAAAAAATGTAGTGCTGTTTAACAAGGTACAAGTGCCGCATTACAACTATGTGGGGGATTCCATACTAGGCTTTTGCTCCCATATGGGGGCCGGAGCGATCACCTCCAACGTTAAATCCGACAAAACCCTGGTCACCGTGGCCGTAGATGGGGAACGCCTGCAAACCGGCCTAAAAAAATTTGGCGCTATTTTAGGCGACCATGTGGAAATCGGCTGTGGTACGGTGTTAAACCCCGGTACCGTGATCGGCCCCCATACCAATGTATATCCCTTGTCCATGGTGCGCGGTTTTGTGCCCGGAGGAAGTATTTTTAAGAAGCAAGACAATATCGTCAAAAAATATGAGGAGTGAATGAGTAATGATCAACATTAACCGTGAGATTGCGCGTCTGGTAGAATACGGCGTGCAGCACAGCCTTTTGCACAAGGAGGATGCGGCCTATGCAACCAACCGGATTTTGGCGGTTCTAGGGCTAAACGATTATAGCCCGGAGGAAGTAGAGGCCGAAAACCTGCGTTATCCCGCCCCCATTCTGGAAAACATCCTGGAATGGGCTGCTGAAAACGGACGGCTGGAGTCCAACACCCCGGTATACCGCGATTTGCTGGATACTGAGCTGATGGCCTGCCTGATGCCGCGTCCGAGTGAAATTATCTCACAATTCCGCAGCCTGTATGATGTGGATAAAAAGGCGGCAACCGATTATTATTACAAATTGAGCCGCGATTCCAACTACATACGTGTAGACCGCATTGAGAAAGACGAAATGTGGGTTACCCCTACGCGCTATGGCGATATTGTCATCACCATTAACCTCTCCAAACCGGAAAAAGACCCCAAGGCCATTGCAGCCGCCCGGAATATGCCCTCGGCTACCTACCCGAAGTGCCTGCTTTGCCGGGAAACCGAGGGGTACAAGGGCAACGTTTCCCAGCCTCCGCGTGGAAATCACCGCCTCATTCCTCTGACTTTGGGCGACGAACAGTGGTTCCTGCAATATTCCCCTTATGTCTATTACAACGAGCACTGCATCCTGTTAAACAGCAAGCACACGCCCATGAAGGTGTCCCGCAAATCTTTTGAACGCCTGCTGGAATTCATCGAATTCCTTCCCCACTATTTTGTCGGTTCGAATGCCGACCTTCCCATTGTGGGCGGTTCCATCCTTTCTCACGACCATTTCCAGGGCGGCAATTACGAATTCCCCATGGCAAAAGCCAAAATCAATCAGCCTATTAGTTTGAAGGGCTATGAGGACATCACCGCAGGCCTGGTCGATTGGCCGATGTCCGTCATCCGTCTGGCCGGTACGGATAAGAAAAAGCTCTGCGATGTTGCCGACAAAATCCTGACCCTTTGGCGCGCTTACAGCGACGAATCCGCAGAAATCCTGGCCTTTACCGGCGATACCCCTCACAATACCATTACCCCTATTGCGCGCTTCCGCGACGGCAAGTTTGAATTGGATTTGGTGCTGCGCAACAACCGTACCACAGAAGAACATCCTCTCGGCCTTTTCCATCCCCATGCGGAATATCACCACATCAAGAAAGAAAACATCGGCCTCATTGAAGTAATGGGCCTGGCAATTTTACCTGCGCGTCTTAAAACCGAATTGGCAAAAATTCAGGACTGCCTGCTGCATCCCGAAAAAGAGGCAGAACTGCTGGCCGATGAAAGCTTGAAAGTGCATGCCGACTGGTACTACACCCTGAAAGAATTGCATCCCACCGAACAAAATGCAAAGCAGATCATTCAGCAGAGCATTGGGGAAATCTTCAGCAAGATTTTGGAAAACTCCGGTGTGTACAAAACCGACGAAGCCGGTCGCGCTGCTTTCCTGCGCTTTATCGATCATGTAAACGCAAACTGACAAAAGCAATCCGTTAACTATAGGGGCGGGCGTTTGCCCGTCCCTTTTCCCATTTATGATTGCCTCTATCATCGGCTGTTAAGAAAAGAGGCTTCCATAACCTTTTTGAAATCAATTTACCCTTTTCCTGCAATTTTTAATCTAAGAAAGGATTCACACCATGATCAAACACATCATTTTTGATATGGGCAACGTTCTCCTCCGTTTTGACGCCGAAGCCACGGCGCGCGGCGCAGTGGGGGATCATCCGGAGATTTCTAAAATAGTGGAATACACCGTCTTTACTCCGGAATGGAAACTGTTGGATAACGGCCTTATTAGCGAGGAGGAAGCGCTTTCCCGCATGGTTGCCCGCGCTCCGCAGTATCAAAAAGAAATCACCGCCATGATGTCCCGCTGGACGCAGTATCTATTCCCTATAGAAGAGATGGTCCCCCTGATCGCCCGCCTTAAAGAGAAGGGGTATTCCCTGCATCTGCTTTCCAATGCTTCCCTGCGCTTTTTTGAATATTCCCCCTCGATCCCGGCCATCGGCATGATGGATACCATCAACGTCTCCGCCCGCATGAAGCTGTTAAAGCCGCAGCCTGAAATCTATCTGCGTACACTGGAAGAGCATCATCTACCGGCAGACGAATGCCTTTTTATTGACGACCTTGCCGAAAATATCGCCGGAGCCGAGGCGGTTGGAATCCATGGCCATCGTTTTGTGGGCGCCGTTGAACTGGAGCGCTACTTGGGTAGCAAAAGCCTTTTATAAAAGCGGTCTAATAGAATGCATTTATTAAAAAAGGAACCGTAACGGGCCGGCCCGCATACGGTTCCTTTTGCCATCTTTCTGTATAGATCTTCTCCGGTCAGGGCGGAATCAGTAGGAACAAAATAGAGTCTACTCCTCCCCACCAATCCTTTGGCAATACACCACATACCGATGGGTATTGGTGGGGTATGGGTGGCAGGTAATTAAGGTCAGCATGTCCTGGCCGGGCCGAATGAGCAGATGGTCAACCTGCGTAGGAAGGATGACTTCTGTTTCCACCACCTGGTATTGGAGGGTTTCGCGGAAATTCTGGATGGTCACCACGTCTCCGGGTTCCAAGAGCTGGATTTGACGGAACATAGGCGCCTTGGAATATCCACGATGCGCCGCCAGCACACAATTCGTATTCTCGCCGCCGATGGGATAGGAGGTTTCGGTAAGATGCGCCGCACCAAGGGAAAGATTCTGCTCATTAGCCCCCAGGTAAATGGGCAATTCTATCCCCATTTTTTCAATGGAAAGGAAACCGATTACATTGTCGGTGAGGCCGTATTGGGCTAGCGAGACTGCCGGCTGTTGATAGGAAAACGGGTCGTTGAGATCCCTTTGCATTTCTTCAAACAGTTCTTCGTTTTGGCGTTTGAGCTCCTGATAGAGCGCCTCCAGCTCCGGGGAAGGAGCTGCGGAGGCTTCCCCCGCCTGCGCATTGGAATGTATCTGCTCAAGAAAGGCTTCCTTCTGTTTTGCAACGTTTTGCCGGTATAAAAAAGCGGTAAACTGGGGATACAGCAGTACGCCGAGCCCCGACACGATTAAAACAGCCGCGATGATAAAAATTATTTTTTGTTTTTTATTTTGTTTCATGATTCTTTTCCTTTTTCCGGCGCTTGCGCAATAAAACGATAATGAGAACAACAACCAACGCTACTCCCAGGATGATCCCCGGCAGATAATATTGCAGGTTACTGTTCCAAACCGCCTCGTGTACTTCCGTTCCGCCCTGCTCTGTCGGCTCATAGGGGACACGTTCCCCACGGATAAGCAGGCGGTGGCTGTTCACCGCGTAAGGGGTACAGGTAACCAAGGTAATGAGGTCTTTTTCCGGATCCGGCACCAGTTTTGCCAAGTCGTCCGGCTCCACCGTCTCGATTTGGTCCACCTGATAGGCATGGATTTCGTCCAGCACATGGATATAAAACAGATCGCCAATCTGTAATTCATCCAGCCGGGTAAACAATTCGGCACTGGGAAGCCCACGGTGGCCGGTCAGCACTGCGTGGCGGTTTACGCCGCCGATGGGGAGGGCGGTCATTTCCAGATGCCCGACCCCCTTTTGCAATACCTCTTCGCTGGTGCCGTGATAAACCGGCAAATATACGCCGATTTTTGGGATTTCCAGCGAGCACATAACCTCGTCCAAATCCAAAACGCTTTGGTAATTATCCGGCAGCGCATACCCGCTCCCCCACACGAAGGGGTCGTGTACCGGGTCTCCGGCCAAATTCTCGTTGTATTCAATGGCTTCTTCCCATTGTTTTTGAATCTCCTCGTCCCCCGCCTCCTGAACAGCGACAGCATGGGCGGATATCACTGCCTGCTGGCGCTGTTCCGCAAAGTAATTGCTGATCGCGGGATAAAAAAACACGCCGGCCCCTACCAGCAAAAACAAGGCCGCTCCTACCAGCAGTAGTACGTTTGATTGATTCCTTTTCGGTTTGGTATTCGATTGATTTTTCATAGACGGCAAACCCTTTTAAAACACATAAGAGCCGGGGCAAGCTTGCTCCGGCTCTTTACTTGTGATCAGAACATGCGGTTAGAGCTTATACTGCTTATTTCGCAGCCTTTCTTCTCTTCAGGTTCAGGACAACCAGCAGTACGCCGCCCGCCATCAGCACAACGCCGACCGCAGTAAACATAATGGTGCCCATGCCGCCGGTTACAGGCAGTTCGAAGTCTGTAGTGGCGTTCACCAGGGTCATGTTCAGAACTTTTCCGTTGATTACAACACTTCCGGCCTTGATCGTGGTACCGGTTGCACCCGTGGTGGTATCATCCAAAATACCGTCGCTCTTACCGTCGGCAGCACCCTCGGCATCCGTCAGGATGATGGTGGTTACGGGGTTCTGAGGCAGGTTGTATCCGCCCGGGGCCTTGGTTTGTTTCAGGTAGTAGGTGCCGTCGCCCAGACCTTGCAGCTTCAACATACCGTTGGCATCCGTTACCAGAGCAGCCGCAGCAGACCCTTCCTGAGCAGCGGTCGCCTTGGCGTACACGCCGTTAGCGCCAACGAATTTAATTTCATCCGTGCAATTCGCATCCGAATACAGCTTAAATTCTGCACCGGCAAGTTTCGCATCTTCGTTGCCAATCTTTGTCACAGCGATACCGTAAGTATAGGCTTTCGTATCCGGGCCAGGTTTCTTATCATAGCTGCCCTTGTCATACGGGTTATTATTGACGCCCGTATAAACGCTGTTGCCCAACGAATCCTGTGCAAACGCATTTTCATTTACCGTTGCGCTGTAAGTAAGGTATACGCGGGTAGCGCCATTCGCGGCAGCCTTCAGCTTATCGTAGTTGAAGGAAAGCCTAAAGGTTTCGCCCTCAATATCCGAAGTCGCGATCGAATAGCAGTTGGTAGGCACTTCCAGGGTGTGATCCTCGTCGAAGTACACTTTAATATTGTTGTTAAAGGTGAGGCCCGCCGTCATCGTATCGCCGATCACAAAGCGCTTTGCAGTAGCGTCGGACGGATAAGAGGGGATCAGAGCGTTTACTTCATAAGGAATCACGTCGCCGATCGATACGGAATCGTCATCGCCTACGATTTCCTTTTTGGTGTCATCCGGGCTGCCCTTGATGCTGACAGCAGCGTTGTTGAGTTCCCAGTAGTTTTCTTCGCCATTCCACTTCGGGAACAGGGTAGCGGTCGCGGGAGCATAAGTAGAATCGCCTTCCGCCTGCGGAACGATCAGATACTGGCCCATCGGAACATCGGAGATGGTCACATTGTAGGTCGTTTCGCTCAAGCTGGGAGTGTAAGCAGCTGTGATGGTAATGGTGCTATCCGCAATCGCAGCAGCCATAGCCTTATAAAAAGCGGTCAAATCTGCAGCGTCTGCTTGGCTGAACGCCTTGGTAACGGCATTGCCATTGTTGGCGTCAATGTAAGTAGCATAGTTTGTGTTCACCCAGCCTGCAACAGCTTCATTCCAGGTGTAAACAGGTTCTTTCGGCTGGACAGAATCAGCATCCATATTCACATCAATGATCTTATAGATGTTCAGATCCAAGCCCGCATCGGTCTCAATACCTTGAATGGTAATAGAGCCGGTCTGATTCGCGGATGTAATCGGAGCCGCGAATGCGCTTGTACCCATGGCAACGGTGAGCGCCAATGCGAGGCAGAACGCCAGAAGCCGTGAGAACATGGTTTTCTTTGTCTTCATTTTGTTTTTACCCCTTTCTCAGTTTCTGAGAGATTTTTTGAATATTTCTCAGGGCAGCGGA
>CAMMKL010000095.1 GCA_946497265.1 uncultured Clostridia bacterium
ACGGCGTTTCCTTACAGCAGCTTTTAAACGCCAATCCTTCCATTTCCGACCCCAACCTCATCCGCCCCGGCCAAATCATCCGTATCCCCGGTTAACCGCAAGGCCGGGCAAGCGATGCTTGCCCGGCCTTGCTCATTCCTCTAATATCCGGTACTGCAAATTTTCCCAAACCAGTTTGCTGCCTTCGTCGATTTCTTCGGGAAGAAGGGCGCGCGCTACCTGGATAAGTTCCTCATCCTCCCGATCCGTGCGGCGCAAAAAGGCATAATCCCCGTCTATACGGGCAACCCGGTAATAGATTGCCTCAAACATAAGCCGCTTCCTCCGATAAAAATGCCAGCGCCTTTTCTGCAGCCTCTTTTAATCCGCCGTTCTCATTAAGAGGATACCGTTTCCCGCTGAGCGCAAATTGATTTTCTGCTTCAAACCAATCAATCTGGGGCAGCTCTTCCGGCCGGTTCAAATAAAGATGCAACAAGCCAATAAAAGAATCCCAGCGCGGCCGGTAAAAATCTGTAATCATCTCGGCATATTCTCGATGGGCATAATCGCGTAGCATAGTCGATCCCGCCTTATCCCCCCATACGGTAATCAACGCTTTGGCGTTGAACAGGAACATACGGCGCTCGCTTTCCGTCTTGCCATACGCCCAGGCCTCTTCCAGCCAATCCCCCAGGCAAGTGTTGCGGTTGGTTTTGAGCACCTCGGCCTGTATGTCGAAATGGGCGAGGAAGCGGTTCGACCACCGGGTAAACCCATCCGCATCGCCCTTTGTCCAGGCGGCGGAGAATTGCTCCAGCGAATGCCAGCCGTTATTGGCCACACACTGGCGAACGACGTCGGTCAAGTCAAGCAAATACCCTTCCGATTCTTTGCATTCCTCATAGACAGATAACAAAAGCCGCGCCGCTTCCACGAGCTTTTCGGTATCGTAATTAAATTCCGTGCTTCCCCAGAAGGAAACATTTTTCACCCGAAGATCCGGACGTGCGCAAAGGGCAGACTGGCGCGGCGCACTGATGCCGCTGCGCAAATATACGTCGTCGGCAAGGATCCTCCAAGCACGCAGTGCATTCTCCGGAACCAAACCGTATCGGCGCAGAAGGAAATCGCTTAAATAATCTTCTTCTGTTGGGCAGGCTTGAGCAAATGCGGTATGGTTAAATAGGTCAAAAAAGACCTCGTCCATGGTAATGGCCTCCATCATCAGCCCAATGCCAACCATGTTATTTGCCGGCGTTTCGTCAATGCGGAACGGCTGGCGCAGGCTATTACCAAAATTACCGCTAATCACCCGGTTCCCGCCAAAATTATTGACCGTACAGTATAGCCACGGAGAATTCCCAAAGTCGTCCCCTGCGTCAAAACTTTCATCCGCACTCAGATTCGCTACCAGCACATGCTCCTTGTCCAGCTTCTGAAGCATCTCGCGGTGCGGGTTGCCCTGCCATCCCTGTAAAAACCAAACGGCTCCAGGGTTGTGTTCCCTCATTTTAGCAAGCGTTTTTCTTCCATACTCCGGCAAATCGATCCCCTCGACTCTTCCCCCTTCATGGAATGGGTCTGTCGAAAAATAGCTGATCTTCCCAAAATAGTGTTCCGTCAGGCGGTAAAAGGAATCCGCTACCCGGTCGTACATCGGATCTTCAGGTAAAAGCAGAGGGGGCCGCTCAAAATCACACCATTCACCCTGTCCAAAGGGGCTCGACTCCGGGAAATGCTTTTCAAAATCAAGCGGAACCATCCCGCAAAAGCCTGGCGCCATAATCCCGACGCCAAACGATTGCAGCTTTTCGTTCATCCGGTTGGCAAGCTTTACCCGGTCGTCGTACCACCAATCGGGCAGATCCCCGCCGAAACCCGTCATGTTCAGCATCCATTGCCACGGAAGATACAGCGGGCCGGCCAAAAAATCATTTATCTGCCTCTTTTGATAGCCCAGCTCCGCCAAAAGGTCGCGCCAGACCGCTTCATGCCCGATGGGGTTTAACACCAGGTTCACTCCGCTCAACAGCATCCAATCGGTCAGGCGTTCGTATTGTTCCCATTTCCAAAAGGCAGTCGTATACCCAAACGTACAGTAATTAAAAAAGTACCGGTAAAGGAAGGGCGACGCTACCCTTCTGTGCCCTCCGACTTTGGGCGGCCGCTCCGGCAAACAAAGCCGTTTGGTCAGCGGGCCTACAAAGCATCCGCATCTTTCCTGCAAATACCAATTAAATGCTGCGCAAGCCGCCGTGCCGCTGGTTGCGCGGATGCAAATGCCTTCCCCCTGGTCAAAGATTTCATATACGTCCATTCCCACCTGTTCGCCTTTGATCTGTTCCACCGAAAGCACCTGCGCATAACGTGGATTCCCTGTCACACGTTCCACCAGCGCCAGTACGCTGCTGTTGTCAAGCCGCGGTTCTATGTTTTCCCTTTTCATCTGTGCATATGGTAATGCAATCATTTTCGTTACTCCCTTCTAAAAATAAGTTAAAAATAGCACATCAATAGGATAGGCCATGGCGCTGCCGGTATTCCGCCAACAGCAGGTCTACCATGCGGCCATAGCTCTGCACGCCATCCACTTGGCCGTTAGCCGCAAGATACGCGCCGTTCACCGAATCGGCCGCCTGTGCGATCGGCGTTTCAAATTGCCGCCAATAGGCGTTGTGTGCGGCAAGATCCCGTTTTACCCCTTCCCCAAGCAGGGCATACACCTGTGCAAAGGCCTCCTGATCCACTTCATATAAGGCGTTGCTTGCATGGATATAGGCAAGCATGGTTCCGGAATATCGGAAATCCACGCTGTCGCTTAACATACAGGCCAGATAGGCGATGAAGTTCGCTTCATCTTCCCGCATATATCCGCGCAAATGGTTCAGCTCATGACACATAGTAGACGGTATGGAATAGGCGGGCACGTCCACATTGACATTCGCTTCAAATGTAAACGGGAAAAAGATCCCGGTAATTTGCAGATACGACATCCCTCTGGACCACAACACCGGTTTGGGAGGTCCGTACCCTGCTTGTAAAGTAGGATATTGTTCCGACAAGCGGTCATAACAGTCGCGCGCGGCCTGCGCCTGTTCATAGTGGCTGCCAAAAGAGCTTGCCATTACGCCGGAGGCATCCTCCCGTACCTCCAGACGCAGGCTGCTAGCCTTAAGCGCCAGCTCTTCGCATAGCCCGATAAGCTCTTCTGCTGAAGAAGCCCGAACTCCCAGACCGCTGACTTCCGAAAACGGATAGCGGTAATAGTTAATGCCGCAATTTACAACAAAAAGAAAATACAAAACGCTGGCCACACAGCATAAATGCAGAAAACAGGCCATGGTACGCCTAGTTCTCCCGGCCTTGTAGCGCAACATGCGGATAGTGTAAACGGCGATACCTGTTACAAAAGCTGCCGCCAACCCATATACCACCCATTCCCCTACGGAGAATGGAAACCAGGAACTGATAAAATTCCCCAATTTGGATACCCAGACATATATGGTGGTAGCGTACCATTCTGCGAAGCGGGGGCTGAATTTTGCCGTTACCGTCAAGCATAGCCCAAGCGGCAGTAAAAGCAGCAGCCGGCACCGTTTTTGATGTAATAACTCCCTGCAATCCTTTTTCAAGACGTTCCCCCATATCCAAATATACAAACGGTTGCTTTGATCTTATTTTGATCTTATCTATCTACAAAATCAGATAGGAAACTCCCAGAAGAAATGCGAAAACCCCTATGTTCAGCACTGTGAACACCAGCAAATACCGTCCTATCTTTGCCCCGGGCAGCTTTGCGTACAGTTTGTACGAAATGAGGCTTGCCAGAGAAGCGACCAGCGTCCCCACACCGCCAATATTGGTACCCAGCAGCAATGCACGCGCATTTTCAGTAAAGCCGGAAAGCAAAACCGATGCAGGGACATTGCTGATTACTTGGCTTACCAGGGCGGAAACAAGCAACTCCCTTCCGGCAAGCAGTTGTTCCAGCAAGGTATGTATTGCATCAATCCTTCCAAGATTCCCCACAAAAACAAAAAAGCATACAAAGGTGGCCAATAATGCATAATCCACACCGGCAAACACCTTGCGATCCCAGAAAAAAATTCCCGCTATCACGCAAAATAACGCCGCTTGGTAAGGCAGCACCCGAAGAACCGCCAAAAGGCAGATAGCCAAAAGCACAAAGGGTACCGCCAACCGGCGAAACGAAAGTGGGGCCGCCTTCCTTTTAAAGGTAACCGAAACCGGTTTTTGCGGAAGCAAAAGGCATCCCGCCAAAAGTAACAGAAAACCCACCGCTGTAATCGGGACTGTGGCGGCAAAAAAAGCGGCGTCCGGCATTTGAAAATGCGAATACAAAAAAAGATTCTGCGGATTGCCGACTGGGGTAAGCATACTGCCTAAATTTGCCGCAATCGTCTGTAAAACAACCACATAAATGAACGCGCGATCCTGCTCCGTACCATGAAGGATCCATATTGCCAGAGGTACAAAGGTGAGCAGAGCGACATCATTTGTAATAAACATCGATGAAAAAAAACAAAGCAGTACCAATACCCGGCCCAGGGAACGGATGGTTTTGGTACGCTCCAGAATTACACGGGCTATCCTTTGGAGGAATCCTACCTTTTGCAGGGCCGCCATCACAGCCATCAAGCAAAATAAGAGCGCCAGTACCCGTAAATCAAAATAGGCCAGATACTCCTTGGAAGGCGGCACCCAAAGCATGGAAAGCAACGCGGCAAAAAGAGCGGCCGCCAGCACCGTTTCGGACTGTATAAAATCCTTTACCCGCTTCATTCTTCGGTGTGCTGCCCCTCCAAATACTCTTGCAGGATCTGTGCGGCGCTGGCCACCAATCTACCGCAAGGGCGCTTGCTGTAATAATTTTCCGTGCGAGCTTCCGGGGTTGGGGAGGTATCTGCGGCAACCGCGTTGGACTCCAAAAGCTCCCGGCAGATAATCGATCCATTCTTCGCCTTAAAGCGCGCCGCAACCAGCTGAATTTGTTCATACAGCCTTTGTTTTTCCAATGCCTCACCCGGGTTGTTATACCCTTGTACCGCTCCCAAAAGGAACGCCATAGCGGAAACCCCGCCGCACACTTCACGCAGGCGGCCCATTCCACCGCCGAAGCCGGAAACCAGCCTAGCGGCTTCCTCCGGTACAAGCCCCACATCCTCCGCGAAAGCCAGCACAACCGACTGGCAGCAATTGTAACCCTGTTCAAAAAGTGCTTTTGCCCGTTCCGCTTTTGATTCCATCGTTCATTCCCCATTCCTACATTTATAAGGCAGTTGTTCCCCGCAGCCTGCCCGGCTGTCAATTTTGTCCAAACTCAGAAAGCCGGAGCCCTTCGTTGTGCTCGTAGGCCCACTGGATGCTCCAATTGTTGGCGAACAGCAGCAAATGCCTTCCCTTCAAATCCTGGATGCGCTTGGTATCCGAGCTTAAGCTCAGCTTTTTCGGGTCTAAGCCTTCGTTCTCAATCCAGCGGATAAATTGGTATGGGAGGCCCTCCATACGGATATCCACATTATATTCGTTTTTCAGACGGTATTCGAGCACCTCAAATTGCAGGGTACCTACTACGCCTACTATGACCTCCTCCATTCCGCCGCCCAGCTCCTGAAAAATCTGGATTGCGCCTTCCTGGGCAATTTGGGAAGTCCCCTTGATAAACTGTTTGCGCTTCATGGTGTCTACCTGGCGCACCAGGGCAAAGTGTTCCGGCGCAAAGGTGGGAATCCCCGCATAGCGGACTTTTTTCTTCGGCATGCATACGGTATCCCCGATGGAAAAGATACCCGGGTCGAACACCCCGATGATATCCCCGGCAAATGCTTCCTCAATGACCTCACGGTCCTGTGCCATAAGCTGCTGCGGCTGGGAAAGCTTCATCTTTTTCCCACCCTGCACATGCAACACCTCCATCCCCTTTTCAAACCGGCCGGAGCAGATCCGCATAAAAGCAATACGGTCACGATGCGCCTTGTTCATATTCGCCTGGATTTTAAACACAAAAGCAGAGAAGGGGTCGTTTACCGGGTCCACCGTACCCACATCGGCCTCACGGGCAAGCGGCGGCGTGGTCATTTGCAGAAAATCCTTTAAAAACGGCTCGACGCCGAAATTGGTCAGAGCGGAACCGAAAAATACCGGAGAAAGCTTGCCGTGGCGCACCTTTTCCAAATCAAATTCCCCGCCCGCGCCGTCGAGCAGCTCAATGTCGTCCACAAGGGTTTCATAATGCTCCCGCCCAATGATCTCTGCCAGGCGAGGATCGTTGATATCTACCTCCCGGGCCTCCACCTGGCGGGAACCATTGTTGGCGGTAAACGAAACAATCTCTTTCTTCCCCCGGTCGTACACGCCCTGAAATTCTTTTCCCGCACCGATAGGCCAGTTCATGGGGTAGGTCTGGATCCCCAGCTCCTGTTCAATCTGCTCCAGCAGATCGAACGGGTTCCTGGCCTCCCGGTCCATCTTGTTAATAAAGGTAAAGATCGGAATATCCCGTAAAAGGCAAACCTTAAAAAGCTTTCGGGTCTGGTTTTCCACGCCTTTGGAGGCGTCGATCACCATTACTGCCGAATCCGCTGCCATCAGCGTACGGTAGGTGTCCTCGGAAAAATCCTGATGCCCAGGGGTATCCAGTATATTGATGCAATAGCCGTCGTAATTAAACTGCATAACAGAGGAGGTAACGGAAATTCCCCTCTGTTTTTCAATCTCCATCCAATCGGAAACCGCGTGGCGCGCCGCTTTTTTGCCCTTGACCGCACCAGCCAGGGTAATGGCCCCGCCGTACAGCAAAAATTTTTCGGTCAAGGTTGTTTTTCCCGCGTCCGGGTGTGAGATGATGGCGAAAGTCCTTCTTCGATTGATTTCATTTTCTATCGTTGCCAAAGCCGTTCCTCCACATGTACAGATTTCGTTTATTGTAAATCTTTTGCCGTTTTCCGTCAATAGCGCGTCGGATGCCTTCGGATTTCCTCTTAACAGTTTTCCGCTTTCCGGTCTACCAATTCGTTAACGGTATTCACTACCCTACACTTTAATCTACCGATCCCCTGCTGTCAAGCGCCTAAAGTATGATTTTTTCATTCTTTCGGCCGGCCCTAAAAAATTAGCCGCCCCGATTGGGGCGGCGCGGTAAGTTCAAGGTTCTTTGTAAATAAACACTGGGATCGGCGGATCGTTCGGCCGATTGTAAAACTGATGCAATAGTACTGTGTATATACGGGAATCCAGCGTTTGTAAATAGCAAAGCAGGGCGTCCCGTTCTTCGTATCCGGTGTCTCCCCCGTAATAGATGCACAGGCTCATGACGCCACCCGGTTTTAAAAGGGCCAACCCTCTCTCAATCGCCGGTATGCTTGTGGCCGGGGTCGTATAAATGCGGTGGTCCCCACCCGGAAGATACCCAAAATTAAACACGATACCATCCACGGTCTCTTTCTGCGCGTACTGATCCATATTGCTGTGGCTGTCGAGGATCACGTTGGCCCGCCCCTCGAACCCACATTCCCGCAGCCTTGCCTTTGTTGCGTTTACCGCAGATTCCTGTATATCAAACGCCAATACCCGGCCGGAAGGCCCCACCAGTTCGCAGAGCAGGACGGTGTCACGGCCGCGCCCGGCGGTGGCGTCGATGCATAAGGCCCCCTTCTTCACCTGTTCGCGCAAAAATTTATGTGCAACTCCCAGCGTGTTAAGCCCCTGCGCCATGTTGTCACCCCTTTTTAGCCGTTTTCCGTTCCGGGACATAATAAAAGATCGAACCATCTACCATTTGGCACCAGCTGGCTTTTTGCAGTACTGCAGCAACTTCGCTGCGTTTGGCTCGGCCGGCCACCTGCTTAGCAGCCTCGGCCAATGTAATCAGCCTGTGGCTGTTGGCTTCAAAATATTCCTTAAGCGTCGTCGCAAGCTGCAACTCGCTCATCCCATTCTTCTTTCCGGCACCGGAGGCCTGTCGGAAAGTCTGAGCGATGGTCTTTGGGAACTCTTCCGGATGGGCCTTACGCTAGCC
>CAMMKL010000096.1 GCA_946497265.1 uncultured Clostridia bacterium
GGCAAAACCGAAAGGGCCTGCCGCCTGCGCTTCACAGGCAACAAGCCCTTTCGGCTGCTGAACATTTTTCCTTCCATTTATTGTCTAACTTTTGGGGGGCACTTCATCTTTTGCCGGGCTTTTTGTTATTAAAGCAGCTAATCGTCCAGCTCCAAAAGCTGTAGAATTTGTTTTTTGTATTGGATAAATTCCGAAGAAAGTGTAAATTCCCTTCCACGTGGCCGGGGCGTTTCCACAGCCAACTCGGCGGTGATTCTTCCTGGTTTTCCCGACATGATATAGATCCGGTCGGAAAGCAGGATCGCCTCGTCGATATCGTGCGTAATAAATAGCGTAGAGAGGGTGATCTGTTCCATCACATCAAGGTACCATTGATGGATCGCGCTTTTTGTGATGGTATCCAACGCGCTGAAGGGTTCATCCAACAGGGCAACGCCCTCGGAAAAAAGATAGGTTCGCAGCAGCGCAGCGCGTTGGCGCATACCGCCGGAAAGCTGGGACGGAAACTTTTTTTGCGTTCCTTCCAAGCCGAACTCAGCGAAATGGGCCTCCGCCTCGGCGCGGGCGCTTTTTTTGTCCTTACCACGAATGATCAGCGGCAAGGCCACATTGTCCAGTACTGTGCGGTAAGGCAACAACAAATCCTTTTGCAGCATATAGCTGATGTGGCCAGCCTGCCCCGTGATCTCACGGCCGTTCAGGGTCACGCAGCCGGCGTCCGGTTTCATCACCCCGGATAATACGTTAAACAGGGTGGTCTTTCCGGCCCCGCTGACTCCCAACAGGCAGACAATCTCCTTTTCCCCCAGCTCTACCGAAACATCCTCTATGATGGTCACGCCGTCAAAGGATTTTGTAATCCCGCCGGCGCTCAGTTTTTTTATGTGTCCCATCGTAAGCCCTCCAGGGGTCATTCCGGAAGATACTCGTTGGTAAAGCCTTCGTTTTCCTCCAGCGGTTTTTCTACCAAGTTGTTCTCGTTGAGCCATTGATAAAAGGCGTTCCAACGTTTCGGGTCGATGTAACCCCATTGTTCTACTTCCGCCTTGTATTGGTCTGCCAGCCACTCCTGGCTTTCATAAACAATATCCTCATCCAAACCTTCGGCGGATTCCAGCAGGATATCGGCGGCTTCTTTGGGATTTTCAATGGCATACTCGTATCCCTTGGCGGTAGCGGCCATAAATTTCTTGGCCGTTTCCGGGTTCCGGCTTAAAAAGTCGTTGTTTGCAATGATCACAGGGGTATAATAGTCGAACACCGGATCGATATCTCGGATGGTGATATAATCGGTTTCATACCCCTTGACCTTGGTAGCGACCCCGTCCCAAGCATAGTAGATCCAAACGGCGTCAATATTGCTTTCCAGCGCGCTGATGACATCGGTCACCGTGGAGGGGACTAGGTTTACCTTGCTGAAATCCCCGCCGTCGGTTTCCACAATGCTTTTCAGAATCGCCTGCTCTACCGGCATATCCCATGTGGCATATGTTTTTCCTTCCAGCCCTTTGGGGGTGGTAATCCCATTCCCCTTTTTGGATACGATGCCGGAGGTATTGTGCTGGATGATGGCTGCCACCGCCGTAACGGGTAAGCCCTGGTTAAGGGCAGGGGCCAGGCTGTCCTGGAAATCCACGCCGAACTGCGCGCCTCCCGAAGCTACCAGTGCGGTAGCCCCGTCTTCCGGAGCATCGGCGATGGTCACGTCGAGCCCGGCTTCTTCGTAATATCCTAACTTCTGCGCTACAAATACGCCGGTATGGTTGGTGTTGGCGCCCCAGTCGAGCACGAAGGTAACCTTTTGTTTTTCCTGTGCGGCGGTGGAATCTGTGCCATCCGAAGCGCTATTTTGATTGCTGGAACAGGCGCCGGCGCTTAGCGCCAGCGCAGCCGCCAATACCACAGCCAATAGTTTTTTCACTTTTTGTTTCCTCCTAACCCTTATCTATTCCCCGCCACTCCTGCTTTAGCGCGTTTTTGCGTTCCCACGGCATGCACAGCTTCTGCAGCAGGGAAACGCCCCACATCAAAAGAAGGCTGACGATGGCTACCAGAAAAATAACGGCGAACATTTTATCAAACGCATACGATTTTCGTACGCGGGTCATATACACGCCCAGGCCGTTGGAACCGCCCAGCCATTCGGCAATTACCGCCCCCACCACCGAATAGGAGACCGCGATGCGTAACCCGGAAAAGAAACGGCCCAATGAGGCGGGAAGCTGCACAAACCGGAAAATCTGGTTCCGGCTCGCTCCCATGGCGCGCAACAAGCTGACGGTGTCCGGATCCGCCGAAGCAAAGCCGTCGAGCAGCCCAACGGTAACCGGGAAAAAACAAACGATGACCACCAGCGTCACCTTGGGGGCTATATCATAGCCCATCCAAAGCACCAGAAGCGGCGCAATGGCAACGGTAGGGATCGTTTGGGTAAGCACCAGAACCGGGTATACGGCCTTATATAGGAAACGGAATCGGTCCATCAGAAACGCCATACAAAATGCAAGCGCGATTCCAATGCCCAACCCCAAAAACGCTTCCCATAAAGTAGTACCGGTATGGCTCATTAAAACGGGAAAGTCCTCAAAAAAAGCTTTCAACACTTCGATTGGAGACGGCAGCATAAAGCCCGGCACTACCCCCATCATGCACACCGCCTGCCAGACGATGAGCAATAGGGCAATCAAGGCAGCGGCGGACGCCTTATTGGTGATGCTTCGTAACTTTCTGGTCAATGGTGAGCACCCCGCCCTCCGGTTTAAAGCTGATTTTTACATAGGACATCACAGAAGGGCATCCCGCCTTTACCGCAATGTATTGGCAATTTTTAATGATCTCCATCAGCGCTTCGTATTCCCCTTCCACTGTGGTTTCAAAGGGGCCTACGTAGCAGGAAAGCCCCGTATCCTTAATATAGGCGATAACCTCGTCTACAATGCGGACGGTTTCTTCATCGGTTTCCACATGGGGTAATACCTGGATGGCAATGCTTGCGTTTAACATAGTCTTGCACTCCTTTTTTGTATTGGGTTCTCTAAAACCCTCATTTTTCGGCACAAAAAAACGCCCGCCGGACGGCGGACATAGCAAAGAATGCAAAACAAGCCACAGATGCATTGCATCCGTTCCTTTTTATTCCCTACGCCGGCATTATCCGGATCAGGTTAACGGGTTTCAAGCCGCAAGGCTTGCTCTCAGCCGATTCCTCAGCACCCCGATGTTTTTGTACCTTAATCATAATCCCTCGTGCGGATTTTGTCAAGAAAAGAAAGAGCCTGACCAACATTTTTATAAATTCCTGTGTTACAAGGGCCAAAATGTGGTATACTAACCGTTAGAAATTGTCAAAAAACGTTGGAGGACTTGTTATGAACCACTCAAAACCAACCCCCGTGGCTTCGACCGATACACAGGATGATAAGGACTATCTGCGCAGAAGGCGGATTGTAAGCGTTATTTCTCTGGTGATTTTTTCCGCCCTCGTCGTCTGGCTTACCATTGTGATCGGCAAACCATTGGTGGAACTAGCTTCCGAACCGGAAAAATTCCAGCAATGGATTGATGAAAAAGGCTTTTGGGGACGCTTTGCCTTCCTGGGAATCCAAATACTGCAAGTGGTGGTTGCCATCATTCCCGGCGAAGTGATCGAAATCGGCGCGGGGTATGCGTTCGGCGCATGGGAAGGCACCCTGCTGTGTCTGGTCGGCGTAGCGCTGGGTTCGGCTGTTATCTATGTAATGACACGCGTTTTTGGCGTGAAAATGGTAGAAGCCTTTATTTCCCGTGAAAAAATCGCCCAGATGAAGTACATCAAAAACGAAAAGAAGCTAAACCTTTTGATCTTCCTGATTTTTTTCATTCCCGGCACGCCGAAAGACCTGCTTACTTATTTCGTCGGATTAACTCCCATGAAGCTTTCCACTTTTCTGATCATTTCTTCCATCGCGCGCATACCTTCCGTTCTTTCTTCCACGTTAGGAGGCCATGCCCTCGGTCAGCAGGATTACCGCATGGCAATCATTGTTTTTGTCATTACAGCGGCGGTCAGCGGAGCCGGTATGCTGCTTTATAACGCCATCGTCAAGCATAAAAACGCCAAACATGCGGCGGAGCATCCCAAAGAGGAACCCTTGGAAAAAAAGGAATCGTAAATTGCTTCTAACTCCGTAACGAAACGTTTTCTGTTTGATTTGCAAAAAATTAAAAATTTCTCTTGCATTTCTACAGAGAGTGTGCTATTATATTGGAGCACCTTCAAAAGAGGGTTGCAAAATGCGCTAGTAGCTCAGCTGGATAGAGTGCTTGACTACGAATCAAGAGGTCAGGGGTTCGAGTCCCTTCTGGCGCGCCAAACCTGTGGTGTCAATTGCGCATCACAGGTTTTTTTGTTTTCTTTTCCCCCCTATAATACCACCGTAAAAAAAGTATCATAGAAAAAGCAAAGGCCCTGTCCAACCCCAGTTTGGACAGGGCCTTTGCCATAACGCTTAACTTCATTACTGTATTACTTAGCCTTGGCGGCAACCTCCAAAAGTGCACGGCTGAGGAATTCTTCCACCGGCAGAGCCCCCGCATCGCCTTCTTTGCGGGACCGCACCGAAACCGTGCCCTCTTCGGCTTCCTTATCGCCTACAATCAGCATATAAGGAATCTTCTGCATCTGGGCTTCCCGGATCTTGTAGCCGATCTTTTCGTTGCGGGTATCGTTTTCCACGCGCAGGCCGGCGTTTGCAAGCTGCTCGGTCACCTTGGCCGCATACCCGTGGTGGCGCTCGCTGATGGGCAGCACCTTGATCTGCGTCGGCATCAGCCACATCGGCAGCGCGCCCGCGTATTTTTCAATGAGCAAAGCAAGCGTACGCTCGTAGCAGCCGATGGAAGTGCGGTGGATGATGTAGGGGTTTTTCTTCTTGCCGTCGGCGTCCACATATTCCATACCGAATTTTTCCGCCAGCATCTGATCCACCTGCAAGGTAATAAGAGTGTCTTCCTTACCGAATACGTTCTTAATCTGGATATCCAGCTTCGGCCCATAGAAGGCCGCTTCGCCCACGCCGTCTACATAGGGGATTTCCAGATGATCCAAAATCTTACGCATGACGCCCTGGGCCTCGTCCCACTGCTCTTGGGTACCGATGTATTTTTCCCGGTCGTTTGGGTCCCACATGGAGAAACGGTAGGAGACATCCTCGTAAAGCCCAAGGGTCTTCAGCATATAAATGGCCAACTCCAGGCAGCTTTTAAACTCCTGTTCCAACTGGCTGGGCGTGCACATCAGATGGCCTTCCGAGATGGTAAACTGGCGCACGCGGATCAGGCCGTGCATCTCGCCGGAAGCTTCGTTTCGGAAGAGGGTGGAGGTTTCATTATAGCGCAGGGGCAGATCGCGGTAAGAACGGGGCTTATTTAGATACGCCTGGTACTGGAAAGGGCAGGTCATGGGGCGCAGTGCAAACACCTCGTCGTCTTTTTCCTCGTCGCCCAGCACAAACATGCCTTCTTTGTAGTGATCCCAGTGGCCGGAAAGCTTGTACAGGTCGCTCTTGGCCATGTAGGGGGTTTTGGTCAGCAGCCAGCCGCGCTTTTGCTCCTCGTCCTCCACAAATCGCTGCAAAAGCTGGATGACGCGCGCGCCGTTCGGAAGCAGGATGGGCAAGCCTTGGCCAATGAGGTCACAGGTGGTGAAATAGCCAAGCTGACGGCCCAGTACGTTGTGGTCGCGCTTTTTGGCCTCCTCCAGGCGGGTCAGATGCTCTTCGAGCAAAGAGGCCTTGGGGAACGATACGCCGTACACGCGCTGCAGCATCTTATTGTTGGCGTCGCCGCGCCAGTAAGCGCCCGTGCAGTTTGTCAGCTTCACCGCTTTCACGCAGCCGGTGCTCATCAAATGAGGTCCGGCGCACAGGTCGATAAATTCCCCCTGACGATATAAGGAGATCGGCTCGCCCTTGCCGGAATGCTCGGAAATAAGCTCCACCTTATAAGTTTGCCTTTTCTCCTCCATCAGCTTGGTTGCTTCCTCCGGGGAAAGCTCGAAGCGCTCGAGCGGCAGGTTCTCTTTGATGATTTTCTTCATCTCCGCCTCAATTTTTTGCATATCCTCAGGCGTTAAGGTACGAGGCAGGTCGAAATCATAATAAAAACCATTATCGATGGCCGGGCCGATGGCAAACACCGCGTCGGGGATCAAACGCAGAACCGCCTGCGCCAAAATATGGGAGGTAGTGTGCCAATACGCCTTCTTTCCCGCCTCGTCGTCAAAGGTGAGGATCTCCACCTTGCAGTCTTCGGTGATGGGTGTGCGCAGGTCCTTCACTTCCCCGTTGATTTTCGCAACGCACGCCGCCTTGTAAAGGCCGCCGCCCAGAGATTTGGCGATTTCCGCCACAGTGGTGCCGGATTCATACTCCTTGACGACGTTCCCTTTCAGCTCTACCTGAACCATGAGAAACACTCCTTTTTCAAAAATAATGAGAAAAACAAAAAATCCCCGTCCCACACGGGACGAGGCTTTGGCTCGCGGTTCCACCCGGATTCGGCGAAAGGGGATCCCTTCGCCCTCCTTGCGGCTGATAACGGTGCCTGCCGGCGCATTTCCCCCGCATCCATACGGATTCATGCGCGCTCCAAGGTGGTAGCCGGTTCTTAGCCGCCGCATGCACTTTCAGCCGGTGATGCACGCTCTCTGAGGGGCTTTTTTAGAAAGCCAGCCGTCCTTTTCCACGCTTTCAGGAATTTTTGTTTTGATGTCATACTAACACGAAACCCTTTTTCTGTCAACAGCAAAAAGTGACATTCTTTTCCCCCATAAGTTCATCAAGTCAAACTATACAAATTTCTTGACAGACCCCCCATTTGAGTAATACAATAATAAATACGATGCAAGCATTATGCATTGGATGGGTTGTGTGCCCATTTCTTTTTAAGAAGTGTTTTTAAGTTAGTTTTTCTGCTTTTCTGTATAAATTCTTACGAAAATGAATTCTGCCCTTATTCATTAAACAGATTGAAATTATGCTGATTATGCCAAAAATCTAATATTAGGAAGCACTCCTTAAATTCACACGATACAATTTTGATTAAAATTGCTAAAAATCAAACTCAGACAAGGAGGTGCCTAATTAAAAATGCCAATTTGGTTATGGATTGTGCTGATTATTGTAGCGGCTGCCATTGCCGGCGCCGCAGCTTTTATAGCGGGCGTAGCCCACAGAAAAAAAATCGCAGAATCGGAGATCGGCTCGGCGGAACAGGAAGCAAAGCGCATTATCAGCGACGCGCTTAAGACCGCCGAAGCCAAAAAGAAAGAGGCAATTTTAGAAGGCAAGGATGAAATCCACCGTCAACGTACGGAAGCGGAGCGAGAAATCGCCGACCGCCGCAGGGAAGTCCAGCGGCAGGAGCGCCGGATCCAGCAAAAAGAAGAAACGCTCGACAAAAAGCTGGAGCATCTGGAAACAAAAGAAGAAAACATCAACGCCAAAACCCGTCAGGCGGAAGAAAAACTGGCCGAAGCCGAAACCATCAAAAAAAGCCAGTTTGAAATGCTGGAACGCATTTCCGGCTTTTCTATGGAACAAGCAAAGGATTACCTGCTGCAGAATCTGGAAAACGAACTGGTACATGAAAAAGCTGTGAAGATCATGGAGATTGAGCAGCAAACCCGCGACGAAGCGGAAAACAAAGCGCGCGAGATTATCTCGCTTGCCATCCAACGTTGCGCAGCCGACCACGTAGCGGAGGCCACCATTTCGGTAGTGCCGCTGCCCAACGACGAGATGAAGGGCCGCATCATCGGCCGCGAGGGGCGCAATATACGCGCCATTGAGACCCTCACCGGGGTAGACCTTATCATTGACGATACGCCGGAAGCCATCACGCTATCCAGTTTTGATCCGGTGCGCCGCGAAGTCGCCCGCATTGCTTTGGAACGCCTTATTT
>CAMMKL010000097.1 GCA_946497265.1 uncultured Clostridia bacterium
GCCGACAGCGCCGCGCGCCCCAACAGATAATCAAGCAGAAGCTGCTCATCGGCGGAAGAGATTTCCCCATCCAGATTCACGTCCCCTAATAGGACGGGAGGCTCCAACGACCGGGCCGATAGCACGGTTTCCCATTCCAAGGCGGTTGGAAGGGCATCCTCCGTCAGGTGTTCCACTCGAATTCGGTACCGGTGCCCCGGTGCGATTTGGCCCGGGGAAAGATAAAGGGTATTTCCATCCCAGCGAAGCCCATTCCCGGCAGAGAGCGCGGTACGGCTTCCATCCGTTAAGTCGGTGATTACGGCGGTGGGATCGCCGCGTTCCCCAATGCGCACGGATTCCGGCAAGACTGCGCTCCATTCGCCCGTTTGGGCCAATACCGCGGGGTAATAGCCCGGCGGCGGAAAGGTAAGCGGCGCGTCGCGGGCGGCGCTTTCCCGAACAGAGAGCAGCACCCGAAAGCGACCGTCTTCCAAAGGGACACAGGCAAGGGACAGGCTTCCTTCGCCGGTCAAAACAGCTTGCCGGAACGCCTGGTTTTCCCGGAACAGGGAATGGACCGCGTCCGCTATGGGTGAGGAAGCGCGGCTGTCCGCCATAAAAACAAGGGGTTGAGAAAGCGCCCGCCTCCCAATTTCGTAAAAATCGCCGTCCATGGCTTCCGGCGGCAGAAAAGACCCATCATCCTGCTGGTAAAGGGAAAGAACCGCTCCGTACTGCAAAAGCCGGCAGCCGTCTTCCTGAAAGGACAGGGAAGAAAGCCCATAGGCCGAACGGTAAAAATGGGCTGCTTGTAAGCCGTCGGCCAAATATTCCACCGAAACCCGGCCGGGAGTGGAAAACTGTGCGAGGTCGGGCGCCTCTTGAAACAGTCCGGAGGGGTCGTCGCATTGCGGCAGGCTTTGCCGCCACAGGGAGAGAAGCTCCTCTTCCAGCATGACACCGCCCGATGGGGCGATCATATGGAATTCGATCGGATCGGGATTCTCCAAAGGGATGCACCACGCGTTTCTCTGCCCCGCTTCCTCCCGGATGATCAGGGCCGCCCCTCCGGAAACAAAAAACAAATCGTCATCGTTCGTTTCCAGCGGGATCTGCCCGATGGCTTCTCCGGATACCGTGTCCAGCAGCAGAAGCCGGTCTGAAAGAGAAAGGGCAAGCCCGTGGGAGGAAAGCCCGGCTCGGTCCCCTTTCACGAAAGTCTGATAGCAATAGGTTGGCATAGGATCTTCTGACGACAACTGCCAAAGGTCGCCCTCCCAGCCCAATAGATGGGAATTGCCCAAACAGGTAAACGGTTGGGACACGGCGGCTTCCTTCGCCGGGAGGAGCGCATCCTCTTTCCCTACATACACCCCACCCTGTGAGTCTCCGGCGAGTAACGTTCCCCCTTCCCCTGCCGCGATTTGGAACAGTTCACCCTGCGCCGCTAGGGTTTGGGTCTGATTACCGGCCGGGTCAAATCGGCGGATGTGGGAGCGGTCCCGGCTGTCTATGGCGGCGAAGCCGTCCGGCAGCAAAGCAAAATCCAACTGGTTCTGAATATAGGTGTCAAACAGCGTGATTTCGTGGGTTTCTCCGCCGGAAAGGGAGATCAGGATGACCTTTGAGAAAAATACAGCGTTATCCCCTTCCTCCCGCCAAAGGGGGCAGGCCAGGGCCAGGCAATCCCCCTGAAGGGCGGCGGCGCTGTACGGGGCGTCCAGCGTGTAAAAAGAGGAGAGCGCGCCGGTTTTCCCCTCCAGATAGGAAATGTGGGTTTGCTCAATGTTGGAGGAAACCAGGTAAAACCCGCCGCCCCCATCCGGCAGGACGGTCAAGCTATCCGGCAGAACCTCGTCGGCAGGCAGTTCGGTAAATGCCGGGGCCTCCCGGGCGGAACCCGGCAGAAGAAAAGAAGATACGAGTAGGATGCACAGCAGAAAAACAGAGAACAAGGTCCGAAGGGATTTCAAAGCCTTTCCCACCTTTAAATAATGTTCAAATGTAATATAACATATTCCAAAAAGGAAAGTAAATACAGATAAACGGAGAGGCCGTGAAAAAAAGGTGAAAATTCTCGGCACATATTTTTTGATATGAAAAAAGCAGCCGCCATGTAAAAATCATGGCGGCTGCCTGGCTTGCAGAGTGCTGATGGCACAAAAGTTACAATAAATCTTCTTTCCGTTCAAAAAGGATGCGGCCTTCCTTGATGGTTTTTAGCACCTTTATTTCCCGCAGTTCCTTGGGGTCGGTCTGCAGGGGATTGCGATCCAGAACGACGAAATCCGCCAGTTTTCCCGGTTCGATCGTTCCCTTGCGCTCTTCTTCAAAATATTGGTACGCGGCGTTGCCGGTAACCGCCTTGAGCGCCTGCAACGTGGTCACCCGTTCCCCATCCCCCAATACCAAACCGGATCTGGTAGTGCGGTTTACGGCACACCATACGGTGTCCATCATATTGGGCGGGATGACCGGAGCATCTTGGTGAAAGGTATACACAACGCCCTTTTCCCCGGCGGTGCGGGCCGGGCTGATGCGGCCTGCGCGCGCCATGCCCAGGTTTTGCAGGTGGACATCCCCCCAATAATGGACGTGGGAAACAAAGAAGGAGGCAAGTATCCCCAATGCCGCCATCCGGTCAAGCTGGTCGTAGCGCACGGTTTGGGCGTGGATCATGACCGGACGGATCTTTCTGGGGTCTTTGCCTTCGTCCTTAGCGGCCTGGAACGCGTCAAGGAGCTGTTGCGCGGCTGCGTCCCCGTTGCAGTGGGCAAGAAGCTGACGGTTTTCCCGCAGGGCGATATTAACAAAGGTACGCACCGCTTCGTCGGGGTGGACCGGGTAACCGCGATACCCGTCCGGCGCGTTTTCATAGGGTTCGCTGAGCCAGGCGGTTCTCCCCTGAGGGGAACCGTCCAAAAAGATTTTGTAACCGCCAATCCTCAGGTGGCCCCGATATTCCTGATATTCCGGTTCCTGCGCGATGTCCTGATACTGTTCCAGGTCGGGGTAGCATACGGTATCCAGCAGCAGGCGCCCTTTTACGGAAGCAGCTTTCAGCATCTCCCAGGGCTCCTTTTTGGTCAGGCCGTCTTGGACGGTGGTAATGCCGTAGCTTAAATACACCTGCTGTGCCGCGTCCAGTTGGTTGAGCTGTTGCGTCAGGCCCGGCTGAGGGATTTTAGTGGAAAGGTTCGTAAAAGCGGTTTCTTCCAAATAGCCGTTCGGCGTACGGCCGTCTGCTTCCCTGCCGATCCTGCCGCCCTTGGGGTCGGGCGTTTGGGCAGTAATGCCGAGCGCCTGTAGGGCGGCGGTATTCAGCACGCCCATGTGACCGGAACGGTGCGAAATCATGACGGGGTTTAAAAGTCCCTCAATATCCAATGTCCTCCGCGTAGGATGCGCCTTTTCAACCAGCATATTGTGATCGTAGCCAAAACAGATAATCCAATCGGTATCCGAAAGCCCACGCTTTTCCTTAAAATCCACAATCCGGCCCACGATATCCTCAAAGCCTTCCACCCCGTCCAGATTGGCAAGCCCCATTGTGCCGGCAAGAGCAGTGAGGTGGCTGTGGGAGTCGATGAAGGAGGGCATCAGGGCTGCGCCGTGCAGGTTGCACAGGCGGGCGTCCGGATGCCCGGCGCACAGGCTTTCCCTGCTTCCCAACGCACGGATCACGCCGCCTTCGGTCAAAACCGCTTCTTCATACAGGGGGCCGTCGCGCAAGGTGAGGATATCCCCTCCGTAATAGATGGTCTTTTGCATGCTGTCACACTCCTGTTCTCTCCGGATGGCCGGTCATATATACAGTATTGTAACATGGGGGCCGTGTTTATACAACGGGACAAGCGTCGAATCCAAAAAGGAAGCCCCCGGAATTTTTTGCATAGCCGGGAGCTTCCTGGAAATGGGATCACGCTTTTGCGAACTGGCTGTTGTAAAGGTTTGCGTAAAAGCCGCCCTTTTCCATCAGCTCATCGTGGGTACCTTGCTCCACAATGTCGCCGTTGTTCATGCATAAGATCAGGTCTGCGTCGCGGATGGTGGACAGGCGGTGGGCGATGACGAAGCTCGTGCGCCCTTTCATCAGGTTATCCATGGCCTTTTGGATGAGCACCTCGGTACGGGTATCCACCGAGCTGGTGGCTTCGTCCAGAATGAGGATCTTAGGATCGGAGAGAATAGCGCGCGCAATGGTCAAAAGCTGCTTCTGGCCTTGGGAGACGTTGCTGGCCTCTTCGTTCAGGATCATATCGTAGCCGCCCGGCAGGGTGCGCACAAAGTGATCCACCTGCGCCGCGCGCGCCGCGGCGGTTACCTCTTCGTCGGCCGCGTCGAGACGGCCGTAACGGATGTTTTCCCGGATGGTGCCGTTATAAAGCCAGGTATCCTGGAGCACCATGCCGAAGAGGCTGCCCAGCTCGTCACGGCTGAAGTTGCGGATGTCGTAGCCGTCGATCAGGATAGCGCCCTCGTTGACGTCGTAAAAACGCATGAGCAGCTTTACCATGGTGGTCTTGCCCGCGCCGGTAGGGCCGACGATGGCGATTTTCTGCCCCGGCTGCACCGTGGCGCTGAAATCGTTGATGATGATCTTTTCCGGATTGTAGCCGAAATGCACATGTGCAAACTGCACGCTGCCCTTTACGTTGACCGTGCTGTCGTCGTGGTCTTGATCCCCGTTGGGGGTCACATGCACAAGCACCTGTTCCGGGGTTTCCTCCTCCTCTGCCAAAAATTCGAACACGCGCTCGGAGGCGGCGGCGGTCTGCTGGAGGATATTCGAGATGTTGGCAATCTGGTTGATGGGCTGGGTAAACTGGCGCACATATTGGATAAAGGCCTGGATGCCGCCGACGGTAAGGCTGCCGGTGGTAGCCAGCCAGCCGCCCAGGATGCACACCGCCACGTAGCCGAGGTTAGAGACAAAGTTCATCACCGGCATCATCATTCCGGAAAGGAACTGGCTTTTCCACGCCGACTGGTAGAGCTTATTGTTGTACCGGTCGAATTCCTCCGTGGAGATGTTTTCCCGGTTAAACGCTTTGATCACGACGTGGCCGCCGTACTGTTCTTCCACATGGCCGTTGACATGGCCCAGGTATTCCTGCTGGCCCTTGAAGTATTTCTGGGAGTGCTTGACGATCTGCAGCACAAAGAGGAGAGATACCGGGATGATGCACAAGGCGACCAGGGTCATTTGCCAGCTGATGGAGAACATCATGATCAGGATGCCCAGAAACATGGTAACCGAGGTAATGATCTGGGTGACGCTCTGGTTTAAGGTGTTGCTCAGGGTGTCTACATCGTTGGTCATGCGGGAAAGCACTTCGCCGTGGCTGGTGGTATCAAAATAATTCAGAGGCATACGGTTGATTTTTCGTATGATGTCGGCCCTCAGATTTTGGGTGACCTTCATGGAGACGCCGGTCATGATGTAGCCCTGTATATAGGAGAAGCCGGCGCTGGTAACGTAAAGGCCGAGCAGGGTAAGCAGAATCTGGCCGATCCTGCCGAAGTGGATGCCGTCGCCTGAACCGGCGATTTTGTTCATGATCCCGTTGAACATCTCCGTGGTGGCTTCCCCCAGTATATTGGGCCCCAGGATGGAGAATGCGGTGGACAGTACGGCAAATATCATAACGATCAGGATGCGCAGGCGGAATTTTCCAAGGTAAGCGAGCAGCTTTTTCATGCTGCCTTTAAAGTTCTTCGCTTTGTCAAAGCCCATGTTGACGCCGGGCCCATGCCCCCCTATGGGGCCGCGCTTCATAGGTGCGTGTTTGGGTTCTCTCATTCCAGTTCCTCCTTTGAAAGCTGCGAAGCGGCAATTTCACGGTAGGTCTTACAATTTTTGAGCAGCTCACGGTGCGTACCGATGCCGGCCACCTTGCCGTCATCCATCACGACGATCTGTTCGGCGTTCATGATAGTGCTTACGCGCTGGGCGACGATCAGCACGGTAGATTCTCCAGTGTGTTTTTTCAGGGCGGAGCGCAGGGCGGCATCCGTCTTAAAGTCCAGCGCCGAAAAGCTGTCGTCGAATATATAGATGGGGGCTTGCTTGACGAGCGCGCGCGCGATGGAAAGGCGCTGTTTTTGCCCGCCGGACACGTTCGTGCCGCCCTGGGAGATAGAGGTATCCAATCCGTTTGGCATATGTTGGATAAATTCGGTCGCCTGGGCGATATCGGCGGCGGAGGTTAGCTTATTTTCTTCGGCGTTTTCGTCGCCGAAGCGCAGATTGGAGGCGATGTCTCCCGAGAAAAGGACGCCCTTTTGCGGGACATATCCGATGTTATCGCGCAGCTCCTGTTGGGAAAGCTCGCGGACATCGATGCCGTCTATGAGGATTTGCCCTTCGGTCACATCGTAAAAACGGGGGATCAAATTAATCAGGGTAGATTTCCCCGAGCCGGTAGAACCGATAAAGGCCGTAGTCTGACCCGGTTGGGCGGTAAAGGAGATGTTTTGCAGCACGTCGTCTTCGGCGTTATGGTAACGGAAGGAGACGTTGCGGAACTCCACCCTCCCCTTGGCGCGGCCGCCGAAATGCTTGGGGGCCTGGGGATCCTTCACCGTAGGTTCTGTCTCCAGCACCTCGGCAATGCGGTCGGCCGAAACAGCCGCGCGGGGAACCAGGATAAACATCATGGTAATCATCAAAAATGCCATGATAATCTGCATGGCGTACTGCATAAAGGCCATCATATCGCCCACCTGCATGGCGGACTGGTCAATCTGCTGGGCGCCCACCCAAACGATCACCAGGGTAATCGCGTTCATGATAAACATCATGGAGGGCATCATAAAGGCCATAACCCGGTTGACAAACAGGTTTACGCGGGTCAGGTCTTCGTTGGCCTGGTCGAAGCGCTCTTCCTCATGCCTTTGTGTGCCGAACGCGCGGATGACCATCATACCGCTTAAGTTTTCGCGGGTAACCAGGTTCAGGCGGTCCACCAGCTTTTGGACAACCTTAAATTTCGGCCGCGCCAGCGCATATACCGAGAGCATAATGCCCAGCAGGACGATCACGCCTACGGCGATGATCCAGGTCATGGAGATGCTCTTCCCCACTGCCATGACCACGCCGCCCACGCCCATGATAGGGGCGTAACAGACGATGCGCAGGCCCATGGTGATGAGCATCTGTACCTGGGTAACGTCGTTGGTGGTACGTGTAATCAGGGAAGCGGTGGAGTATCGGTCGAATTCAGCCAGGGAGAAATGCTCCACCTTTTCAAACACATCGTGCCGCACTGAGCGCGCAAAGCCGGCGCCCACTCGCGCGGCAATGAAACCGACAAGTACCGAAGAAATGACGCTCGCCAGAGTAAGCAAAAGCATGTATAGTCCGGTCAGCACGATGTACTGGTTCTGGAGGGATGCGACATCCATCCCTATCTCCTGATAAAAGAGCCTGGTCAGCGTAACGCCCATCTGGGAGAGCATGGACGGGTCGGTCTGCGCCGCCACCTGCTGCGCGCTTTCAAAAGCGCTATCCGGCATGTTCTGGAGCATTGGCAGCATGGAATACAGTTCGGAAAAATCTACATTACGTAGGCTGTCGGTGTCCATAGAGGCGGCGGAAGAAGGCGCGGTCCCCTGCTGGTTGGCCATCTCTTGAATAAAGTTCAAAAAGGCCATGGTACTGCGGTTATAGGCGTCGGCGCCCGCTTGGACCGTTTGCTCTTCTTCTGTGGTTAAACGGTAAACGGACTGGCTTTTCAACAGAGGGTATTCTCCCTCATACTGCTCCGCTTCGGCGCTGCCCGTTTCCACCAGTGTATAGCATGCGTCAATGGCGGCGCGGTCTTCCTGAGGCATGAACTGTTTCAAAAGCGTCAGTCCGTTTTCGCTGACTGCCTTGGGCAAGGGATCTTCAATGCCGCCCTGCTGGATGCCGACATTGACGATTTTGGACAGCAGATTGGGAAGGT